>JBDNIA010000034.1:0-2683 GCA_041688525.1 Crocinitomicaceae bacterium
ACTACTGGGATGATAGGTGATGCACTTGAGAATATCTTGCCTTCGCGTTTTTCTATACATACCTTAATGGGCATAGGCGTAGATCCACATCAATATGAAGCAAAGCCAAAGGATATTGAACAATTGGCTTTGGCAGAAACAATTGTCTACAATGGTTTGCATTTGGAAGGTAAAATGGTCGGTTTGTTCGAGAAATTGCACCGTGAGAAAAATGTGCGTGCTATTTCGGATGGTTTGTCAGAGGAAAGATTGATCAGCACGAATGAATTTGTTCACGATCCACATATTTGGCTAGATCCTTTTCTTTGGGCAGATGGACTAGATGTGCTTGGCATTCAGTTGGCGAAAGATTATCCAGATTTTGGAAAAGAAATTCTTGAAAAGACGAAAATATACACGGCAAAAATCAGGCAGGTGGGATTTTGGATGAGAAAAGAAATTGAAGCGATACCTGTAAAACAGCGTGTTCTGATAACTTCTCACGATGCTTTCCATTACTTTGGAAAATCATTTCATGTAAAAGTAGATGCACTCCAAGGGATATCTACGGTCTCAGAACCTGGAATTCGAACGGTAAGTAGTTTGATGGATATGATAATTGTCAATAATATTCCCGCCGTTTTTATTGAAAGTAGCGTTGCTAAAAAATCAATTCAAGCCCTCAAAGAAGCTTGCGCAAGAAAAGGATATCGCCTGAAAGAAGGAGGTATGCTTTTTTCAGATGCAATGGGCGATAAAAGTCAAAATGCGGAAACGTATTTGAAAATACTCGAAAGAAATACAGAAACATTGGTCGAAGGATTAACGAATTATAGGTGATATGAATAGTATTGAAGTTCATAATTTAACAGTAGCTTATCAGCAATTGCCGGTACTTTGGGATGTCGATTTTGAATTGCCCGAAGGTCAAATTATAGGAATTGTTGGTCCAAACGGCTCAGGAAAATCTACTTTGTTAAAGGCAATTATGGGCTTGGTTCCTTTGTCGAGCGGTTATGTTAAAATCCTCGACAAATCACTCGATCAGATGCGCAAGCATGTTGCATACGTTCCGCAAAGAGAAACTGTGGACTGGAATTTTCCGGCATCTGTTCGTGACGTTGTTCGAATGGGACGTTACCAGCCGGGTCGATTGTTTAAGAAATTATCTGCTTTGGATAATCAATTGGTGGCCGAGGCAATTGAAAAAGTAAAATTAACACCTTTCGCAAACCGCCAAATCGGACAACTATCTGGTGGACAGCAACAGCGTGTTTTCATCGCTCGAGCATTAGCGCAAGGTGCAGAAGTTTATTTAATGGATGAGCCATTTGTTGGAGTTGATGTTGCAACCGAAAAAGCGATTATGGATCTATTACAAGCCATGCGTGACGAGGTAAAAACTATAATTGTCGTGCATCACGACTTACAAGCGGTAACGGCAAATTTTGATTATTTGGTCTTATTGAATACGCGTTTAGTGGCTCACGGACCAATTGCTGAAGTTTTAACATCAGAAAATTTACAAGCAACTTATGGCGGTCAGCTTAATTTGTTCGCTCAATTACAGCAAATTATACAAGAAAAAGATTTCCCAATACGTGCAAAAGGTTTTGAAGCCAAATAAGCTATGATCTCGTCAACATTAATATTGGTTCTAGTTGGACTAGCCGTTATTTCTTCAGTGGCTGGCATCATGGGGTGTTATGCCTTTTTGCGCCGACGAACTTTAATTGGTGATGCAGTTTCTCATGCAGTTTTGCCCGGTGTCGCTATAGGTTTTATGCTCAGCGGAACGAAAGATCCATTTGCATTATTGGCTGGTGGTTTATTTTTTGGTTACATGGCAATTCTGAGCATAGATGTCATTCATCGAAAATCTAAATTAAGCGAAGACACGGCTATTGCACTAGTCACAACTGTTTATTTTGCTTTAGGCTCAGTTCTACTTTCGGTAGTTTCGAGTATGGAAAACGGTCAACAAGCTGGCCTAAAGAATTTTCTTTTCGGCAAAGCAGCGACGCTAACAGAATTGGATGTTAAGGTCTTTGCCGTTGCAGCTGTTTTAGTCGTCGTAGCAATAATTATCTTCTATAAACCATTCATGTTGATCAGTTTTAACAAAGACTTTGCGACAGCTCAAGGATGGAAAACCAACAACTATGAAACCTTAATATCATTACTAACTGTTTTGGTTATAACCATCGGTTTGCAAGCTGTTGGCGTTGTTCTGATGTCGGCATTGTTGATTGCGCCCGCCGCTTCCGCGCGTTATTGGACAAATTCATTGCCAAAAATGATGCTCATTGCTGGAATATTTGGAATTGTGTCCGGTGTTGGTGGTGGATTGCTATCACTTGTCGGTAAGGATATGCCGACAGGACCTTGGGTAGTTATGATTCTTTTTTTCTTCACCATGCTCACATTACTTTTCGCTCCAAAAAAAGGTTATTTTGCTATAAGAAAACGAACCAATTCGAATGAAAGAAAAATCAATGAAGAAAATGTACTTAAGATATTACATCAATTAGGTGAAGTAGGCAAAAATTCTGTTACCATTTCAGAAATGTTGGATAAACGTCGCATGGATACTACAGTTTTAATGAAGTCAATTAAAGCATTGAAACAGCATGACTTAATTGAGGAATACGATATTAAAAAAATAAAATTGACTGAAACAGGTCGACTAGAGGCGATGCGCGTC
>JBDNIA010000268.1:0-7800 GCA_041688525.1 Crocinitomicaceae bacterium
AAAAAATAAATATTCTTAAAGAATTTTGTGAGAAGTTAAATATAGAATTAGCTAATGTTGCAATCGTTGGTGATGACATCAACGATCTGGAAGTCATTAGAAATGTTGGTTTTTCTGCTTGTCCTGTAGATGCCGTTCAAGTAGTAAAAGCCAATGTAGACATAGTTTTGAATAAGAAAGGTGGTGAAGGTTGTGTCAGAGAATTTATTGATACTATTTTACTTCAAACTCCTATCGAATAAAAAGAAATGGAAAAAATAAAAATTGGAATTTTAAGAGAAGGTAAAGTGACACCTGATAGAAGAGTTCCATTTACGCCGAAGCAATGCGCAATGCTTAAAAATACATTTGGTAGAATAGAATTGTATATTCAGCCTAGTGCCGTTCGTTCCTTTAGTGATAGTGAATATGCAGATGAGGGAATAACCCTCTCAGAGGATTTGTCGGGCTGTGACGTTCTAATTGGTGTTAAAGAAGTCAATATTATTGATTTAATTGAGAATAAAAAGTACCTGTTTTTTTCGCATACGGTGAAAAAGCAAAAGTACAATCGCGACCTGCTAAGGGCTGTTCTCGATAAAAAAATTCAATTGATTGATTACGAATTATTGAAGAATAAAGATCAAAAAAGAATCATTGGCTTCGGTCGCTTCGCAGGAATAGTTGGAGCTTACAATGCGCTCTACGCATATGGCTTAAAAACGAATTTATTTGAACTACGACGAGCAAAAGATTGTCTCGATCGAAAAGAAATGGAGGCTGAATTGCTCAAGGTAAAATTTGAAGAAAAAGCTAAAATTGTTCTCACAGGATTCGGCAAAGTAGGAAATGGTGCAAGAGAAATTTTAGATTTATTGCCCATATTAGAAGTTTCTCCTTCAGAATTTTTAAATGAATCATATACAGAACCCGTATTCACGCATTTAGAGTCGTCGGATTACTATCAAAAGAAATCGGATAAAAGCTTTGAAAAAAGTGAATTTTATCATAACCCTGAACTATATGAAGCAACTTTAGTTGACTATGTTCAAAAATCTGAAGTGTATATAAGTTGTCACTTTTGGAATCATGCCGCACCAAAACTTTTAACATTAGAGGATTTGAAAAAATGTACTGCGTTAAAAGTAGTCGCAGATATTTCTTGTGATATTGCGGGTCCAATAGCCTGTACTTTGCGACCAAGTTCTATCGCCGATCCTTTGTATGGATACAATGTGGAGAATGAGTTAGAAGGTGATTGGAAGGAAGAAAATAACATCGTTGTCATGGCTGTTGATAATTTGCCTACGGAATTACCAAAAGAGGCATCAGAGGATTTTGGAAATCAATTGATGAAGAGTGTTTTTCCTCACTTTCTAAATGGTGACTCTGAAAGAATAATTTTTAATGCTAGTGAAACTAATTTAGAGGGGAAATTGAATGAAAAGTATCTGTTTCTTCAGAATTTTGTTGATGGTATTCTAAGCTAAAATGAATCCATGATTAAAGGCGATAAAAAAATAATTCGAGGATGGGTCTTTTACGATTGGGCTAATTCAGTTTATAATTTGGTTATCTCGTCAGCGATATTCCCTATTTTTTATGATGCCGTTACGACGAAACATTATCTCAAAGAAAATGGCTTAACGAAACTGCCAAAAGGAGAGGTTGTCATGGTTGACTTCTTTGGCATGCATTTTTCCAACTCTGTACTATTTTCTTATGTTCTTTCTGCATCATTTCTTGCGGTTGCGATACTCTCTCCTGTTCTTTCTGGAATCGCAGATTACTCGGGAAATAAAAAACGATTTCTACAGTTTTTCTGTTATTTCGGTAGTTTATCCGCAATAAGCATGTTCTTTTTTGATGCTGCAAACTTGGAATGGAGCATGCTCTCTGTTTTCTTTGCGTCAATTGGATTCTGGAATAGTTTGGTCTTTTATAATGCCTACTTGCCAGAAATAGCCGAACCAAAAGATCATGATAAAGTGTCAGCTCTAGGGTTTACCATGGGCTATTTCGGTTCTATGATATTGTTGATTATCTGTTTGGTTTGGACACAAGTTTTGGATCTGCCAGCGAAATGGTGCTTCGTTTTCGTTGGTATTTGGTGGGCCGGGTTTAGTCAAATTACATACCGTGCATTACCCAATAATGTTTACAATAAAAAACCAGGAAAAGGTATATTAACCAAAGGTTTCAAAGAATTAATAATTGTTTTTAAGTCTTTCCAAAAAACAAAACGCCTTAAAAGATATTTGATGTCTTTTTTCTTTTTCAATACGGGAGTTCAGACAGTTATGTTGTTAGCGACTATTTTTGCTAGTAAAGAAGTTAATTGGTCTGAAAATGGAGGAACGTCTGGATTGATAATAGCTATACTCTTGATTCAAATACTCGGAGCCGCTGGCGCCTTCTTAATGTCTAGATTATCAGGTATTGTAGGGAATGTGAAAACTTTAATGGTTGCTGTCTTTTTCTGGATTTTGATTTGTTTGTGCGCTTATTACATCGTTCACGAACCCACAGAGTTCTACGCTCTTGCTGCTTGTGTTGGATTGGTAATGGGTGGAGTGCAAGCCGTTGCTCGTTCAACTTATTCAAAATTCTTGCCTGAAACAGAAGATCATGCCAGTTACTTTTCATTTTACGATGTAACGGAGAAAATCGGAATAGTTGTAGGGACTTTCTTCTTCGGTTATATAGAGGAAATCACAGGTTCAATTCGTATGTCTGTTATTTCAGTAACAATCTTCTTCTTACTCGGTTTCCTGCTTTTATTTTTCATCCCAAAAAACGAAATAATCAGTGAGTCAGACGATTAAACCTTTCTACCAGTTGCCCGAAAATGGTAAATTTGGTTTTTGGCAATTTGCAACAACAATACTCCTTTTGGGGTCTGTTTTTGTTGGTATTGGTCAAATACCGCTGGTTATCGCTTTATTTGCAAAAGCATTGGATGAAAATGAACTAGGTGGTCTTACCCAAACAGGAATGGCTGAATTACTGGGCAGTAATCTCTTTTTAACGCTTTTAATAATTCCATTTGCACTTGGGTTATTGGCGATTGTTTTTGCTATAAAGTACATTCATCGATCTAGCATAATTAATTTCTTTAGCGCACGTAAACAATTTGATTGGAAAAGAGTATTTCTAAGCTTTGGAATATGGGGAGCTTTCTTGGTTTTAATGACGGCATATTCTTACTTTGCCTCAGATGTGTTAATATGGAATTATAAGCCAAGTACATTTTGGAGTTTGCTCTTAATCTGCTTGTTTATATTGCCTCTACAAACTACTTGTGAAGAACTTCTGTTTCGATCTTATTTATTTAAAAATTTAAATTTTATCGGGCGACCTCTCTTGCGTGTTTTGATTTGCGGAATACTTTTTGGGCTTATGCATGCAGCGAATCCAGAAATCGAAGTGCTAGGGAAATTAGCCCTGATTTTTTACATTTGGAATGGAGTTTTTCTCGGTTTGATAACGCATTTCGATAACGGACTTGAACTTGCAATGGGCTACCACGCCATTAATAATATTTTTGCGGCTCTTGTCGTAACGAATAACTGGCAAGCTTTGCAGACGGACGCTTTATTGATGGATATATCTGCTCCGGTCATCGGTTGGGAAGTTTTATTAACGATGTTCCTTTATCAGCATATTCTCTTTTTCTATTTTAAATGGAAATACAAATGGAATATTGCTTTTAAATCACTGCCTAAATAGAAATTTAAGCATACATTCTACTGTAAGGTTTTATGGGATTATTCGACTTACTCCCGACGCGTCGTCTTTTTAGTTATATTTAATTATTTTTCTTACAGGAAATCCAAAAGGTAATTCTAAACGTTATTAAATAAATAAAATGGAGACATATTACAACCCAGAAGACCTTAAGCAGTTTGGAAAAATATCGGAATTCCAACCTGTCTTAGGGAAGAAGTTTTTTGATTATTATGGAGAAGTTTTCAAAGAGGGTGCGTTAACGGCTCGCGAAAAAGCGCTTATTGCTTTAGCTGTGGCCCACGCAATCCAATGTCCGTATTGTATAGATGCATATACAGAGGATACAATGGAGAAAGGATGCGATGAGGAGCAGTTAATGGAGGCGGTTCATGTGGCAGCAGCAATTCGGGGAGGCGCTTCTTTGGTACACAGTGTTCAAATGATGAATAAATACAATAGTCTTTCGATGTAAATTAAACTATGGCAACAGTAACAAAATCTCTTCAAGCATTAGGTCATGATCTTTCTGAATCAGACAAGCAACTTAAACTTTTACAATCTGTTGGATTAAAACCTTTTCGTGAGAATTTAAATGAAATCAATCTCTTCCCGCTAAAACCAACAAAATTGGATGTTTTCCAAATTAATGTTGGAAAAATGTGTAATCAAGTCTGTGATCATTGTCATGTTGACGCAGGTCCAGATCGAAAAGAAATCATGACGATTGAAACAATGCAGTTGTGTCTGGATGCTATCGATAAGACAAACTGTCATACCGTGGATTTAACCGGAGGTGCTCCTGAAATGAACCCAAATTTTAGATGGTTTGTCGAGCAGTTAAGTGCCAAGGGTAAAAAAATAATCGTTCGATGTAATTTGACGATTATCGTTGCCAACAAAAATTACTACGATTTACCTGAGTTTTTTAAATTGCACAAGGTTGAATTAGCTTCGTCCTTGCCTTATTTCAGTTCCGCTAAAACAGACGCTCAGCGTGGTGAAGGTGTTTTTGATAAAAGTATTCGTGCGCTTAAAATGTTAAACGAGGTTGGTTACGGGATAGAAGATACAGGGTTAATTTTAAATTTGGTTTATAATCCATCTGGCGCATTTTTACCGCCTGATCAAGCTTCGTTGCAAACACAGTTTAAGACAAAACTGCGGACAGGGTTTGAAATAGAATTCAATGAGCTGTTCGCAATAACAAATTTACCTGTCAGTCGTTATTTGAGTTATTTGGTCGCTTCCAATAACTATGAAAAATACATGGAGAAGCTAGTGAACGCATTTAATCCCGTTGCAGCATCTAGTGTCATGTGCCGAAATACAATCTCTGTAGGATGGGATGGTTATTTATATGACTGCGATTTCAATCAAATGTTAGATTTAAAAGTGGCAACGAAAAACACCAAACATCTATCAGATTTCGATTTGAACCAAATTGAAAGTCGACATATTATCGTTAACGAACATTGTTATGGTTGTACAGCTGGTGCTGGTTCTAGTTGTGGAGGAACGGTGGCTTAAAATTTTGAATGTTATAACAACTTTCAGAATTTTCTATTATTTTTTATTATTTTCGTGTAAATACAATTTACAGCTATTTATTCGTCTGCATAGACAGTAAAATCTAATTTTATAAATGAAAAATGCATTAATTATATTTCAAAAAAATCCTGAACTTGGGAAAGTGAAAACGCGTTTGGCTTCGACAATTGGGAATGAAAATGCGTTAAAAATTTATTCAGTTTTAGTGAAGCATACACATGACTTAGCCAGCCAAATTGCAGCAAAAAAATATCTTTTTTTCTCTGATTTTCAAGAATATAGTGAAGAATGGAGCGACTATTCACTGAAAACTCAAAGTGGTAGTGATTTAGGACTTCGAATGTTCAATGCAATTTCAGAAGTGAAAAAAGAGGGAGCAGAGCGCATAGTTGTACTTGGAACAGATTGTTACGAATTGACAGCTGATATAATTTCTGATGCTTTTGAAAGGTTGGAAAATAACGATTATTGCATCGGTCCTGCGATTGATGGTGGATATTATCTCATTGGAACAACCAATCCAGATGAAAGTGTTTTTCTTGGAAAAGAATGGAGCACAGATACGGTATTTCGAGAAGCGGAAAAATCGATACACGAAATGGGCAAAAAGCTTGCGATTTTAAGTGCTTTATCTGATGTGGATCGTGAAGAAGATCTAAAAGATTTACGTCAATTTTTAGTATGAAAGAATACAAAGTAAGTATTATCATTCCTGTCTTCAACGAAGCTGAATTGTTGCCTCGTTTGCTCAAATATTTACGTAAGTTGGATAGCAAAAGAAATACTGAAATTATTGTCGTTGATGGAGGAAGTTGCGATAATAGCGTGAAAATTGCAAAGGAAGGTGCAGATATAGCTATTTCTTCAACTATTAAGTCAAGAGCGCATCAAATGAATCTTGGAGCAGAAGCTGCAACTTCAAGTTTGCTCTATTTTGTTCATGCAGACGTTCTGCCTCCAATAAATTTTCTTGAAAAAATAGTAGAAAGTCATCGAAACGGATCAAAAATTGGTTGTTTTAGACAGAAATTTGAGGGAAATCGATTGCTTTTGAGGATAAATGCGTTCTTCACTCGATTTGATTATGTTTGGTGCAGAGGAGGAGATCAAACATTGTATGTGGATAAAGTGCTTTTTGACGAATTGAATGGTTACGATGAAAATTATTGCATGATGGAAGAATACGATTTCATGAAACGCGCACGCGAAATTACATCCTTTAAAATCCTCAGAGAAAGTACAATCGTTTCAATTCGGAAATACAGAACAAACTCCTGGTTAAAAATTCAGCTGGTCAACAGTAAAGCTATTCGTCTTTTTAAAAAAGGAGCTAGTCCCGCGGAAATTCGAACGTTTTATAAAAAGGCTTTGAAACCGTATTGAATTAATTACGAATTACAAATGAACTCCGTAATCACAAAATATATAATTCTCCCCCAATTCGTAATTCGTAATTAATTTCCCTTACCGCATCAAACTCAAACTCCCTTTCGATCTAAAAACCTTCGAAAAACCACTTTCGCGAAACTCTAAACTATAGGCATAAACGCCATCTTGCATGAGTCTGCCGCCAAACGTCCCATCCCAACCTATTTTCGGATCTTTACTTTGAAAAATGATTTCCCCCCAGCGGTTGTAAATCTTAAAATCGAACTGAGAAAGAACTAAATTTTCATCAAAAACTGGCTGAAACCACTCGTTGAAACCATTTTTATCGGGCGTGAAGGCGTTGGGCACAAAAAACAAAGAATTTTGCTCAACTATCACAGTTTGAAACGCCGAATCGCGGCATCCTTTTTCATTTTCTATCCACAAGGAAACAAGGTAATTGCCCGCTTTTTCTGGAAAAGTATGTTGCGGTGTATAAATACTTGCATCCTGATTTCCATCTCCAAAATTCCACAACCAAGAAAATGCGTCAGATGAATTGTTTTGTAAAATTGTTGTTGGGTTGATGAGTGGCAAAGGATTGTTTTGTGGTAAAAAAGATGCAATCGGATTGGAATCCAAGCAAACGAGATCCACCTGTGTTTGTTCAGCTATGCAACCAAATGAATTGGTAACCCTCAAACTTACGGTGTAACAACCCGCTGAAGTGTAAATACTCAAACCTTGATTTAAATTGCCACTTGTTTTTCCATTGCCAAAGTTCCAAAGAACACTGCTATTTGGTGAAACTTGGTTGTTTGTAAAACCGATTTCCACCGGCAAACAACCTGACCACGGCTGAAGAGAAAAATCAGCGATTGGCGCAGGATTTACAGTAAAATTTAGCGTTACAATCGAGTCGCAACCATTTTGTGCAGTGAAAGTTCGTGGATAAACTCCTGTTTGATTGTACGTTATTCCTTCCCATAAATAATCCGATTCGTTGGCGCAAATTTCCGCACTAAAACTACTGTACTGAATGGGTAAAACTTGAAAACTGAAATTTACCAAAGAATCGCAGCTAAATTGGTCTTGCAAAGTCGTTGACGTGTTGGTGCTCGCTGTTAAATTCTGTCCGTACCAAAGAAAAGGCAAATCGTTTTCACAATAAATAAG
>JBDNIA010000269.1:0-1746 GCA_041688525.1 Crocinitomicaceae bacterium
AGTACATGATGAATTGGTCTTTGATGCACATAACGAAGAAATTGAGGAACTGAAGATATTGGTTAAAACCGCCATGGAGAGCGCAATAAAAATGGTTGTTCCAATGGAAGTCGAAATGGAAATCGGTGACAATTGGTTGGATGCACATTGATCTCTAAAAGTTTAACAAATTTGTAACAGACAGAAAAATTAAAAATATATCTACTTGTTTTAATGAAGTTTAGCTGTTTTCGTTCGCCTTTTTACAACGCAGTAAATTCATAAATTGAATGCGGAAATTTAATATTTAACAGTTTGGCACAGTTGTGGGTTTTAAATCTGCAAGCGCAAAAAAGTTACACCATGAAAAAAATTTATACCCTCATCATTTCTCTCGGAATAATTCAAATGACATTCAGTCAAGTTTCGACCAATTACAATGCAAAGTGGTTTTTTGGCATCAATAGTGGAACAACTTGGCAAACAACCGACGTAAAGAATCAAAACAATTGGGGTTGGGGTTTAACCTTAGGAAAATCTTTTAATTACAATGCGGGTTCTCTCGTAAGTTGGGATGTTCGTGGACGTTTTCTCCGCGGTTTCTGGTATGGCCAAGATACAAAGTTGAGCGATTTTTCGACCCCAAATACAACCTTGAGCCAAGACCCTACCAATTACAAGGATACCTTTGGCTATGCCGTCCACAATTTTCAAACAGAGAATTATCTCTTCAATTTAGAGTTGGTTTTACATGCGAATCGCTTGCGCGAAAGAACACGTTGGGATGCTTATTTTTTTGGAGGCATTGGGTTAAACTGGAATCAAACTTATGGCGATTATTTAAACACTGACGCACTATCAGGAGACCAAAGCTTATACGCTTGGAATGTAAACAACTTAAATAAAAGTGACATTAAGAAAATCCAAGATGGTGTTTATGAAACTGCTTTGGACGGAAGTTCACAAAATAGTTTCAATTTCAACGCTTCTTCAAGTTTAGGTTTTGGACTGGGTTACCAAGTTGGAAAAGCCGTTACAATTGGATTAGAACATAAAACTACATTTGCACAGATTGATCGTTTTGATGGATTTATTTCTGAAGGGAAATACAAACAAGATATCTATCATTACACAAGTGCTTATATCCAATTTCGATTATTTGGAAGAAATGATTCCCGACAGGAGAATAGAACAAATCCTATAAACCCTCCTGTAACGCAAAATGAAAATATGCCGCCAATAGTCACCTATTCACAACCAAGCGATTCAGGTACCGAGGTTTCAAATCCAAACTATATTATTCAAGCAAATATTACAAATGTATTTGATAAGGAAAACGTGACTTTCACCCAGAACTGCTTGTATCATGGTGATTTCATTTACAACACAAAAACTGATTTATTTAGCTCAAATGTTGTGCTAGAATTTGGTCAAAACATTTTCGTATTAAATGGCTCAAATCAATATGGATACGACACGAAAACGACAATTATCATTTACAAGCGAGAGCTTGAAACGCCGCCTGTTGTTACTTTCCTGCAACCAGGAAGCAATCCCATAGCGGTGAATAACGTAAATTTCAATATAATTGGGCGAGTTCTAAATGTAAAATTAAAAGAGCAAATACAAATTAAGGTTAACAATCAGATCAGAACGAACTTCATATTTAATGCAGGTTCAGGTCAAGTTGAATTCCCTATTGTGTTGAATCAAGGTTCAAATACAGTTGAAATTAAAGGAACGAATGCAGCTGGAACAGATACGAAA
>JBDNIA010000270.1:0-5402 GCA_041688525.1 Crocinitomicaceae bacterium
AATGGAACAACTTTGAAGGAAGCAGCTGTTGGCCTAGGTCACGTTACTTCGGAAGAATACGACACGATTGTCGATCCTTCAAAAATGATTGGTTCAATGAGTTAAACAACCAGTAATCGGTGCGTTTAAAATTAGCAAATTCTAAAAGACTAAACGTTTAGTCCTAGGTCCGATGATCACACAGTTATAATAATAAAAAAAGGTCGCCTCCCATTCTGGAAAGTGACCTTTTTTTGGCTAGAAAGCGACCTAATTATTCAGCACAAAATTGATCGGTAAACGAACGCGTGTGCGAACAAGTTGCATTTTAATTTCGCCTGGAATCCATTTTGGAAAAGACTTAATGATACGTTTTGCGTCGCGATCTAAAGAGGTGCTCACTCCTCTTTCTACTATTACGTTTGAAACACTCCCATCTTTTTCTATAACGAATGACATGTAAACTTTTCCTTGCTCACCAAATTGAATCGCCTCTTGAGGATAATTGATGCGAGAACCGATGAAATTTTGTAATTCAATGTAGCCGCCAATAAATTGTGCTTCTTTGTCAACAATATCCTCAATCGTGCCAGCATCGATAATAACTAAACCTGTACCGATAGTTAATTTTGGGCCACTTGTTAATCCGTTTAAGTCGCACGTAATATTCGTCGAAGCTAGCTTGTTTAGGTTTAACGTCGAAATGCTTGTTTCATCTATTCGGTCAATTGCAGGGACAGTTGATAACTGCTCAGGTTTCTCAAGCGCCACAGCTATCAAATCATCTGTTTTATCTTTCATAAAATCAGGTTCATTCCAAACAATTGGAATAAGCTCACGTGCAACTTCCTTGCCATTATCAGCTCTCATCGTTGGGTCAGAATAGGAAAATGCAGCTAGCGTGATTGAGCCTACTGCGAAAAGTCCCACTTGAAAAAAGGCACTTCTTTTGCTCTCGAGTTCGTATTTAGAATTTTTTTTCGCAATCATAATACTATATTTTATATGGTTCTAATCTGCTAAATTCAAATGCTGTGCCAAAAATTTAAAGAACTGAAAAACAAGGTGTAAGAACATATATGCATTTAATTTTTTGTTAAGTTTAACTGAGGAGTGAAATTTATTATTCCTTTAAACCAGAAGGAATCTATTCACGGCTTAGAGAAAAGATTAAAATAGAAAATCGTCGAATTTGTTTTCTTACCTTCGAGAATAAAAACTAAACATTCATGTTAAAAAAATATTTGCCCGTCTTCTTTATTACTTTTTTTGTGATTGCTGCCTTGTTGTTTCTATTTCCAATTAATCTTTTCGATGGGGAAATAATCGTTCAATCAGGACTTCAGGAAGCTGTTGTAAAAGCGCCATTAAGTTTGTCTTATTTTATTGGCATGGGTTATGATGATACAGACATGATTGGCGTAAAATCGTTTTACCTTTTACCAGTCGGCTATTTATTGTCCTTTTTAGTATTGTTCGGTTTGCCAGCTATTATTTCTTACCGAATTCAATTGGGTCGTATGAAAAAACGGAATAATGAAAAAAATGCATAAAATTTTTGTCGTAGTTTTAATACAGTTCGTAAGTTATACTGTTTTAACACAGAATTTCCCTTCCATAGACAAGAAAATTGTTTTTCTGCAAAACGATTTTAAATCAATTGAAAAATTAATAAAAGATGGCTTGCCAAATCAAGCAATTAAGGAATTGATGAACATAGAGAATTTGGCAATTCAGGAGAAGAATTTATACAATTACCATCAATGTCTGGAACAATTGATGAGAGCTACTCAATATGCAGGAATGGAGCCTGCAGAATTGCAAGCTTTATTTTTTAGTCAACACGAACTTTTCAATACACTTTCAGGTCCGATAAAAAATGTTGCTGCCGTGGAAATGAGCAAGTGGTTTAATCAAATTAGATATCAGAATGTATTGAGTTTCGACGATGAAAGTTTGTTGTGGAATTTGGATGGTAAAAAGGTTCGACTTAAAAATTACAATTCAGAAAAAATAATAGAAGCCTATCAAGTTGAATATTTGAAAAACGACCGTGAATTGATGCAAATTGCGTCGAATCAAATCTATGACACATCAAGTTTGAAGTATAAACCAACACTTTACGATGTCATTGCTCAAAGGTATCTCGGAGAATTTGACTATTACGAATCAGGGGACTCCTGTAATTGGGAGAGCACATTAGATTTCTCTCAAAAAGATTTATCCAAGGTAAATCGTATTTACGCCAATTTGGAGCAGTTGCACAAAGTAAATGAACGATGGGAAACGTATGCTTTTTGCTTGGAGGAGCGTTTGAAAAATTGCGAAGAAATTCAACAATCGAATGAAAATATGCTCGAGGTATTTGAGAAATTTCAAAATGAACTAGCAGGTTTTTCAGCCTCAAGTCGGTTTGCATTGCGAAGAGCGGAAATATATGCAAAAAATGGCAGTCAATGGATTTGGCAAGAAAAAAATACTGTTGAAAAAGGATTTATTCAAGCTTTAGATGTAATTGAAAAAGCACTTGCAAGGCATCAAAACGCAGAATTTAATGAGAAGCTGAACGATTTGAAAGTTCAAATTCTAGCGCCCAGTTTGGATCTGATTTTCGAGAGTGATCTGCGACCTTCGGATCACAATTTCATGAAAGTTCATTATAGAAATTTGATTAAATCAGAGTTGTTGATTTTCAAAGTAACAGCGCGAATTGGAGATGGGGAATACGAGGAAAATCCATTTAAAAATTTGACGTTAACGCAAGTTGCTGCCCGACAATTAAGTTTTACTGAAGATACAAATCGTCATTTTCATGATAAAGACTTTATATTACGTGAACTGTCTGAGCCTGGTCAGTATCTTGTTGTTGCAGCTGCAACTTTAAAAGATTGGCAGAATGCATTAAAAGCAGAACATTGGGACGAGATAAAGAACATTGCTTTTGATATTCTTTCCTTATCAAACCTTGTGATGCGAAAAAGTATCGAAATAGACGGTGTGCGAATTTTAGTGAATGATATTCGATCAGGAAAGCCAATTAAAAATGCCGTGGTTCTAGTTTCAAATAGCAATTTCAGAGATACTAAGTTTGAGAGAAAAGAATATAAAACAGACAAATATGGAAATGTGAAATTGGAAAGAAATCGCCGCTCACAAATTGCAGTTTATCATAAAAATGATTCAATAAACGACAATGTTTATTTCTACGAAAAAGGGGTAGGAGAAAAGAATTTTAGACGCGTTTTCACAGATAGAAGTATATATCGGCCCGGGCAACCTGTACATTTTAAAACATTAAATTACAATGGAAATAGTGAGTGGTCTCAGATAGATGCAGGTAAATTAATCAAAATAGAATTTAAAGATGGGAACGATAAAAACCTTTATAAAAATATATTATCTACGAATGAATTTGGTTCAACTAGTGGTTCTTTTGTTTTGCCGAAAAGTGGATTCCCCCTCGGTTCCGTGCGTATTTATATCGATGGATATTATGTAGATAATGTTCGCGTGGAAGAATACAAACGTCCAACTTTCACGATTAATTTCGAAACACCAAAATCTAAAATTGCATTAGGTGAAACCTTATTCATGGGAGGAAAAGTAATGGCTTTTGCAGGCTATCCGATTACGAATACGAAAGTTGAAATCAATATTTCGGAATTTCGTTATTTCCCAAGATGGTGCGTTGTGATGGAGGAGGACAGACAATACGATACAACGATTGTTGTGAATACAAATGAAAAAGGAATTTTCAAATTGGAGTTCATCCCAAAGAATCCCAAAGAAACGAATGGCGTTTTCTATGCTTTTGATGCAAATGTTGTTGATTTGACGGGCGAAATGCAAACAGCTAGTTATTCCATGTACGTGGGAAAAAGTGCATTTACCGTTTCGGCTAATGTGCAAGCTAAATACAGAAGTGATCAGTTTGTTAAAATAAAAGCGAACGTTCAGAATTCACAAGGTGTAAATCAGGATGGAAAAATTATACGGTATGTCCTGAAGAAAAAAGAACCTGAAAACTGGTATCGTTTTGCACGGAAAGAAACTGAATTTAAAGATTTCACAAGAGAAAACCTTAAAGCTTGGAAGCCAGATTTGAACTATTATTCAGACAATAAAAAGCCGAAGTTAGCCACAATTTTTTCTGGCGAAGTGAAAAGTGGAGACGGAATTGATTTATCAGATTTATTGAAACAAGCGGCTGGAGAATTTGAAATTAATTTCGCAACAGTTGATGAACTTGGTGATACGGTAAAGTTAATGGGCGAATTCATGGTTTGGAATCCAGATACCAAAAAGGGCCAGCACCACGAAGAATTTTGGATGGAAGCTTTAAATCCAAATCCAGTTTTGGGCGACAAAGCGGAAATCATAGTTGGAACATCGCACAAAAAAGCAAGTTTGTTAGTAGCAACTTACAATGCAAATGGATTGCTTTCCATGAAGTACAAGAATATTCGCAGAAGAAAAAAAGTAAATATTGAAATGGATGGTGCTGCCAAACATGGTGTTGCTATTTATGCAGGATTGGTTAAAAGTGGAAAAACTTCTGGGGAAATGATTCGATTAACACCCATAGATTCCAATCGAATAATAAACGTAAAACTAAAAAGCATACAAGAACCATTGCGCCCGGGCTCCGAGCAAAAATGGGAAATGGAAATTACCCAAAAAGGAAATGCCATAAAAGATGCGGAGTTATTGACCAGCATGTACGATGCATCTTTAGATGAAATTGCGGGTCATTCTTGGAACACGAATTTGATTCCAAGTGCCAACATTGATGCTAATTGGAGTCAAACGTATGCGCAAATAACTGTTCAACAAGCTACGACTTGGCCGCAGCCAATGTTTTATAATTTAGGGTATGATAATTATGAAGCTAATTTTCGTGGATCACGAAATCTTGAAATGGTAATGGTGCAGTCTGAAGCATTGAATTCCTCCTCAATTAGAAGGGATGCAATGGATTCAGATAATGATATTTATGAAGTTGGAGAAGTGGATGAATCGCTCGTTCGAGATTCAAAGGAAAAAGAGCCGAAACTTTCAAAATCCATTAGAGAAAACTTCAACGAAACGGCTTTTTTCGCTCCTCAAATATATGCCAATACTGAAGGAAATTACCTTTGGACATTTACTTTACCTGATGCTTTAACGAAATGGAAAATGATGTCAATAGCGCATACGAAAGATTTCAAAAGTGCCTATTTCACACAGTCTTTTGAAGTAAGAAAAGAATTGATGCTTGAAACCTTCGAACCTCGTTTTTGGCGAAAAGGAGACAGTTTGGTTTGGGCAGGAAAAGTGACCAATCTTTCAGATAAAGACCAAGCTGTGGATGTGAAATTGAAATTCACGAATCCAATGACTGAAGAAAATATTTCTAGTCAATTTGGGGATTTTCAAGCGCAACA
>JBDNIA010000271.1:0-5667 GCA_041688525.1 Crocinitomicaceae bacterium
TAAAATCGGCTGTACTAACGTTAATTTCTTGCATATTAGAGACAGAGAGGATGCTTCAAAACCAGAATTCATTTCTCGCGTTGAAAAAGCGAATGGCATCATGTTCACAGGAGGTAATCAATTCAGATTGACAACTATTTTTGGAGGAACAAATTTCTTGACAACTCTTATAAAGAGGTACCAAAAAGATGGTTTAATAATAGCTGGAACTAGCGCTGGCGCAATGGCTATGTCACGAACAATGATATATCAAGGAAGTAGTCCTAGAGCACTTTTAAAAGGTGAAGTAAAGATTACTACTGGATTTGGTTTATTGGACGACGTAATTATTGATTCTCACTTTATAACGCGTGGTCGTTTCGGTCGATTAACACAAGCTGTAGCAAGTAATCCATCTTGCATAGGAATTGGACTAGGAGAAGACACTGGAATAATCGTTACGGATGGTGACAATTTTGAGGTAATTGGTTCTGGATTAGTCTTGATTTTTGATGGACACGAAATTAAACACAACAACATAAGTGATTTGCCAGAGGGAACACCGATTAGCATAGAACATATGATTGTTCACGCATTAGCGAAAGGTGACAAATACCAAATTTCAACGCGCAAATTTAAAGCTGCTATTTGGACTGGTGAACTGGAAGGTTCTAAAGAATAATATCAATAGATCGAAGTAAAGATTTCCTCGCCTTCTTTAAAAAAGCCTCTGTACATACCAGAAGAATTAAACGGCAAAGATATATTGCCTTGTGCGTCAATGGCGACTAATCCGCCTTCACCACCGATTTTTACCAATTTATTTTTTACCACTTTATTACAAGCTGCTTCTAAAGTTAATCCGCCATATTCCATCAAACAGGAAATGTCATAGGCGACAACTGAACGCAGAAAATACTCCCCGTGCCCAGTACATGAGACCGCGCAGGTGTTATTATTAGCATATGTTCCAGATCCTATTATTGCCGTATCACCTATTCGACCAAATCGCTTGTTGGTCATTCCTCCAGTTGAAGTTGCCGCAGCAATATTTCCTTCTTTATCCAAAGCTACAGCGCCCACCGTTCCAATAGGTTTCATTGTTGATGAGCCATGATCCAAAGCCACTTCTGTTGTTCCGACAAGTTCTTGCCATTGATCGTAGCGCTGTTTTGTATAAAAATAATCATCTAATTCTTGGTTGATTCCGATTGAATTGGCAAAATCAATTGCACCTTGTCCCGCTAACAAAACATGCGCCGTTTTTTCGCTCACCTTTCGCGCCAAAGAAATAGGATTGGCGATATTTTTTACGCCAGCAACTGCTCCAGCAGTCAGATCTTTTCCAAACATAATACTAGCATCCAATTCAAAACCACCGTCAGCACAAAAAACTGCACCTTTTCCAGCATTGAATAATGGGCAATTTTCAAGACTGTTTACCGCTAACTCTACTGCATCAAGAGCCGATTTACCCTCAGCTAAAGCTTTTTGACCTGCTTCTAATGCTACCTTTAGTGCATTTTTGTAGTCTGCTTCTTTTTCTGATGTCATTGCCAATTTGTCTATTGTTCCTGCTCCTCCGTGTATAGCTATTGCGTACATTCTGTTTATTTTTTTGTAAAAGTAAGCAGAAAGTTCAAATATTTTATTTGTTTGTTTGACGCAGAATTCGTGCTAAAGTTTCAGATCCCGGGAGATTGATGTCGCTCTAATGAGACTATTGGTGGCTTATTCGTTATTTCTGGTGATAACTCGATTCAATCTTGTGGAAAGTAAACTAAGAAACTAGCGATGAGGATTAATTTCGAATATATCTCAACCATTTTCTGGTAACTTGGAAAAAAACAGTTGTTGTGAAATGCCATTCAATCGATTAATTGATCCTATCTTTCGCAGTATCTCTCCGCAATTTGATTTGAAATCTGGAGCACCTTGGACACTTGTCTGCAGCAATTTGCACAAAATTTAAAAAGCGGCAAGCCGTCCTCTAGTAGCCTCAACGGTGATTTGGTTTTCTTAAAAATATCAAAAGACGTTCAACGTTATTGGTCACCTGAAATGTCCGCTCACTCGAGCCAAAAGCGTATAATGATTTCAGTCGGATAAGCTGTTTAATGGGTAATCGGCTTGGGTAATGTTTGCTTTTATTTACACGGTCATTGGCGTTTCGGCACTATTCGTTGCAATGTTTGGTTTTGCGCAGTACGCTCGAGATTTCGGAAGCGTATAGCTTAGGATAATTCCAAATGGCGCTGTTTTAGTCTCTACCTTTTTTCTTGCTGTTGGCCTCGGTCAAAGTAAAGTTCCTTTGTTGAATTTGACATTATCAAGCAAAATTAATCCAAAGGCTTATTTCTTTGTTTTTTTATTTCGCCTCGTTGTTTTTTAGCTTTCAGTCTTCTGTCTTTCACTCCTTTCGATATTTTTGTAGGTTTCCTTTTTTTCTGAATTTTGAAACATTCTTCGATAAGCTGATAAAACTTCTCGCGCGCAACTTGTTTGTTTCTTAACTGACTCCTTTCTGTTTGGGACACAATTTGCAAGATTCCATCATTCGTTATTCGTGAATCAAGTTTTCGTTCGATTCGCTCTAGCTGTTCATCCGTAAGAAATTTCGAATTCCGAACATCAAAATCCAGTTCGACTTTCGTAGCTACCTTGTTTACATTTTGTCCACCTGGGCCACCACTTCTCGACACTTTATACGTTACTTCTGTTTCAAGCAAGGAAATATTCGGCTTCATTTAATAAAAATAATACATAGAATTTCAAAAAGAAAATTAAAACTGAAATTATTCCACTTTACTTTTTCTTCGCATGAAGTGTGCGTGTTTTTTACCCGCTACTTTCAATTATTTGGCATCCTAACTTGCTGTAATCAGTCGAATTTCTAACTAAAAAACTGATATTTGTTTGTTTAAATTTTCTAATATTGAATTCCTTTGCAAAAACAACTTAAATTCAATAGATTTACAGAATGCTAATATCCAGAGCATTTCAACAGAAACACTATGAAAAAAAAGCTATTACTTATTATTATTCTATTACTTTCAAGTAATAGTTTTTCCCAAATAAATTGCGCCATTGACGTTACCCCTATGACAGGCACACTTTGTCCCGGAGATTCTATATTCATTTCCGCAACTGCCAATTTAGTGAATACTAATCAAGCATTTAATTTTAATAATTCATCAATTCCATCGGGTTGGTCAACAGCAGGAAGTACTTTCTTCACAGCTCCTTGCGGTGCAAGTCCAAACAATACTGCATATTATTGGGCATCAACAAGCGCTGGTGTTCCAAATATCACAACTGCTGGATTTGATGTAAGTTGTGGCGGATTTATTAATTTCCAAATGATTTACGCCATTCAGGGAGGATCAGCTCCATGCGAGGGCCCAGATCAATACAACGAAGGTGTGAGTTTACAATATTCTTTAAATGGCGGCGCAACTTGGATAAACATTATATACTACGCGCCAAATGGCGCAGTATTAACTTCAAATCCGGGAAGTACAACTCCTGGAGCTTCTGGAAGTACACCATTTACTTCTTGGAGTACTTTTAATGTTCCTATTCCTGCAGCTGCTTTATCTGCAAATACAAAATTCCGTTGGACGCAATCATCAACTTCAGGGTCTTGTTGTGACAATTGGGGATTAGATAATATCATTATCAATTCTGGCGGATTACCGTGTGGCACAAATGCTGTTGTAAACTGGAGTACAGGATTAATGGATACCACTTCTTTCTACATGGTTCCAATTTCAGATACAGCGTTCGTTGCCTACGTTTTTGACACACTAGGAAATTATCAATGCGAGTCGGACACAATCTTTATCAATTTATATAACAACGCCTTTACCTATTCTTTGGTAGATACAGTATCTGTAAATTGCACTTATGGTAGCGCTCCTGTTGCTGTAACAGGGGTTTCTTCTGCAGCTTTATTGCCCGTAAACTATAACTGGTCGACAGGAAGTACTTCCGCTTTTGTAACCTTAGTTGGAAATGGAGTTCCCGATACAATAACCTATTATGTCGATGTTATTGACGCCTGTGGAATTGTTGAATCAGATAGTGTCGTTATGACCATAACCCAGAATTTATATATTGACGCGGGTCCAGACCAAATTATTTGTGAAGGTGAGCAAGCCACGGTAACTGGAAGTAGTACGAACTCAATAAACTGGTCGAATTCTATATCTGATGGTGTGCCATTCAGCATTTTAGCATCACAATATTTTTATGCAAATGTCGCAGATGGCTTGGGATGTTCAGAAATGGATAGTTTGTTGATTACTGTTCTAGACACCAGTAGCGCTGCATTAACTATCACCGCAGTAGATTCATTTATTTTAAACAATCAAGTATATAGCCAATCTGGAACTTACGATCAGATTTTACCAAACCATTTGGGGTGCGACAGTACTATCACTTTATTCTTAAGTATTCTTCAATCTACAGCAAGCAATGACGTTCAAGTTCATTGCGATTCTTATACCTGGATGGATGGCCTAACGTATACAAGTTCAATAAATACGCCAACATGGACAATCCCGAATACCATTGGTGCGGATTCTGTCATAACTTTAAATTTAACGGTACTTTATTCCACAACTGGAATCGATACCATAATCGCCTGCGATAGTTACACTTGGATAGATGGAATTTCATATACCGCGACTAACAATGTCGCCCAGTATACTTTAGTAAATAGTGTGGGTTGTGATTCTGTTGTGACCTTAGATTTAATAATACATTATTCGGATATCACTTCTGAAACATACCCCACTTGTTTTACTTGGGATACCGTTCCGTATATTGCACTTTATTCAAACCAATATGGTTGCGATTCCGTGCATACCATTTATCCTATTCAAATTCCTTATGAATTAAAGCCGCACGCAGATTTCACAATTACACCGAACCCTGCGGAAGTTCTATTTGACCCTGTGACAATAACAAATACATCGCAGACAATAACTTCAACAAGCTGGATTTCTCCATCATTAAATTTCTATTCGAATAATACAAGTCTTGCATTTGAACCATTTACTGAGGATGGTAATTATCCGATTCAACTGATGGTTACAAACAATACCGGTTGCAAGGATTCTCTCACACGAGTTCTCAAAATTTATCAATCTAATCCAATCTATGTTCCAAATTCATTTACTCCTGATGACGATGAATTCAATGGTCTATTTAGACCGATTATTTCACCTGTCGATCAAATTGAAACATACCGATTTACAATTTACAATCGTTATGGAGAAGTCTTTTTCCAATCTTTAGATCCTAACTATGGATGGGACGGAACATTCAGAAACGTACCTGTTCCGCAAGGTGTTTATCTTTGGGAACTGCAAACTAATTTTGCAGACGATCTAGACGTCACAAAAATTCAAGGTCAAGTTAATTTATTGAGATAGTTCAGTCCATTTTAATTTGAGATTACCCTTTTTTTAATCCCAATTTGAAAAACAGCTCTAAATATAATTTAGAGCTGTTTTTGTGTGTTTTATTTTAAAAGCAACATTTCGATGACTGTCTTACTTAAAAACACAGACAAAACCTAGAGCATCCGCCGCAAAGTATTGAATAACCAAAGATGAATTAAATAAAAAAACCAACTCGTTAAAGTTGGTTTTAATTGTGACCCCGACAGGATTCAAACCTGTA
>JBDNIA010000272.1:0-4298 GCA_041688525.1 Crocinitomicaceae bacterium
AATTATTGAATCTATCAAAATATAATAGATCACATAATGATTTTATATAATCAGTTTTGGTTAAATTATTACAGAAATTATAATTACAATCAATAATATTATCGCTAATATTATTAACTTCTTCTTGTTCTTCTTCAACATTATCTAATAATTCGCATCCTCTTGGAATATACGTGAAAATAAAATTATCCATTTTTTCATTATCCAAAATTGTATGTGCTACTGGTTTATCGTCATTCGTTTGATTTGGTAAACGAAATAAACTATTACGATTATAAATTGACAAATCAATATTTGCGGTATGCTCGGGAGTATATGCAATTTGATGTCCATAACTTGGCGAAATGCTAGAACTTCTATCGATACTTCGCTGGAAACTGTAATTCGCCATTAAAGAAGTATTCCAATTTTCATTCAGCTGGATTTGGACTGATTGTACAAAGTCAACGCCACTCGCGTGTACTGTTCCAATATTTTGTATTGACCAAACAAATAAATTTTTTGTAGGAATAGCAAGAATTTTGTTCGTTATATTATTGTAATAGATTTGAATTTTCGAGGTAAAAAACCACTTTTTGAATGATTTTGAAATTCCATTTGATAAAACCACCTGTTTTGCTTCTTCGGGTTTTAGCTGTTTGTTACCGACCTGTGAATAATACAATTCATTGAAGCTCGGCAGTCGACTCGTACTTGCTAAAAAAACTCCAGCCTTCCAATTTATTCTTCCAATCTCCCTAGATTCTAAATTAAGTGCCGGTGCAAATAAATTTCTTTGATTGAATGACAAACCAACACTATCTCTTTCCAAAACAAACTGATAACCTAAACGTATGTCGAGTAAAAATTTCTTTTCGTTTACCTTCAGGCCTGCATTTGCATACGTTTGCCATCTTTCTGGGACAATACTATTTTGAGAACCAATGTTTAATTGCGCGTAACGTTCTTCTATTCCACCATAAAAAGTAAGAAGCTCGCCAAATTTATTTTTGCTAATACTAAACCCTAAGCTCCCATTGTTTTGTTTATAAACCTTACGCAATAAATGTGCTTGATTCAGATAAAATGAGTCCGTATATATCTGCTTATCATTTTGATAAGTGCCATAATAACGAACTTTTGCCAATCCCCATTTATCCGTCCAATCAGCTGAAAAAGATTGTTGAGTTGTATTTAGATATTGTTTATTGTACGAATTGTACAAAACTGTTGCGCCAGGTAATCCTTGATCAATGAATGTATTTCTATAAATTAATCGAATAGCTTGTTTCATGGAATTAGGCCGAAAAAACAAAGTTGCACCGCTGTGTAATTCCTCCAATTGATTATTTTTTTGAATACCATCATAAGTGTAATTCAAAACTTTTAAGCGGAAAGGGTAATTTCCTTCTGCTCTGCGGTATTTTCCATGAACGGTTATGCCTATTTTTTCCTTTGCATACTGGAAGGCTAAATAGTCATCAAACTGCCCGAAAGAACCATACTTTGATGAAACTCGAATTTTTCTTGAATTAAAACTTGTTGAACCTTCAAAGGTCGTTATTGCCAATTCATTGCCCCCAAATAATGCAGAAACTGGACTTAGAGTTTGATAGTTACTCGTTCCTAAGCGCACACATTCTATTGAATTAGTTGGGATTTGCCCCAAATTTAATTGCCCAACTTGCGCATTTTGAAGTAAAAAACCGTCCAAAACAGTGGCTGTGTGCTGCGATCCTAAACTCCGAACTGAGAAAGTTTTTAGTCCACCCAAACCTCCGTAAGACTTTAAAGCAACACCTGGGAATTTTTGCATAAGAACGCCCAGATCCTCTGGTTGTAATTCTTGTATTGTTTTTCTATCAATTTTTGAAGAGTTCAATTCTATCCGCCTCTCGTCTTGCCTTTGGGCTTGCACAGAAACCTCCCTTACCTTTTGCTCACGCAATTGAGCGCGTGAACAAAAGGCTATGAAAAGGGACACTATTATTACAAGCTTTTGCAATTATAATTTTACAATTCTTTTAGTGACAGTTTTTGATTCATTTTGAATTGACAAAATGTAAACCCCACTATTTAGGTTGTGTAAATCAATTGATTCGTTAGTAGAAGCAGCATTGAATACACTATTTCCTGAAATATCTAAAACACGAACTTGACCGTTTATTCCTTTAATTTGTATCAAATCTTTTACTGGATTTGGATAAACTGACCATTCATTTGCAAGCGAATTCTCGTTCCATCCTAAAGCTCCATTGGTGTACTTAAAATCATCCATTGCGAAATAAGTCGGCGTGTTGACGCCAAATTGCCCAACATCAGAAGATTCGAAATCAAAAACTAAATATGCAATAGACTCGTTTACAACATTCAAACTTGTTAAGTCTAATAATTCCCAGTCTTGGACGATATAATCTTGAGTACTATCTGCGAATCTAAAATCAGCTAAATAATAATCTAGACTAGCGATAGTATCACCAACAAGGTTTAAAGATGAAACAATTAGTTTTAAAAAGTCTTCACCATTTGTTCCATCTGGATTTCCATCGGCACCATTTGTCGATCCGAATTTTTTACCGATGAAGTCACCATCGCGCATAGATAAAGCAGCAAATGTGGAGTTTGTAATTCTCATTGATTCCACAATTCTCGGTGTTGAACTAAGATCAATATTGCCATAGGGATAAAATAGTGCGTAATTTGACGAGCTAAATCCTCCAGCTGTTATTGCACTGAACTGATTTCCCCAACCAGCTGTGGTGTTATCAACTTGATTTGAAATTGAAAATCCTGTATTGTAATTATACGTCGTATCGTAATAATTAAAGAAGTGGACATCGTTGTATAAAAATCCTCCAGATAAATCGGAGCCATTGTTATAGGAATCAGTAGTTAAGTTTGTCGACTCAAAATCAATTGTTGTTTGCGCGTTTATTGTAAACACAACACTCATGGCGAAAATGCCAATGTAAATTTTCTTCATCATTTTTCGTTTTAAATGAAATAATTAAAAAATGGAAGAAATCAGAAATTTGAAAAGACGCGCTGTTTCTAGAACACAGCACAATTCCGTCCGACTTTTATCTGAAGTCTCCGTAAAATAAAACATTTGGCAAGTATTCTGACTTAAGGCAACAATCTTAAACCTTCCCAACTTTAAAAGCCAGTGGCATTTATTAAGATCTTTAACACCTTTTACAGCTGCAGACACAGTTCCGGATTCAAACCGGATTCCTTTTTCATTCACTCTCGTGAAACCTAAATGAGCATCAAAGATACGATGAAAATATTTATCAAGGCGAAAAAAGAAATTACTTCCCGTTTCAACCAATTAATCAATGGTAAATACAGTTTAATCATTCGTATCTTTTCTTTACCAACTTAATCGCCCTGTGTTGCGTTATTAAGATTAGAATACAAATTCAATATGCGAATAAAAGAATACATCATGAAGTCCAGCAATATTGAGCGAGTCAATCACGATCTTGTTGTTTTGAGGCATTTCATTGATCTAAGCTCGAAGTTATTGCCTTTTCTCAATGAAATAAGCAGCAGAGCTAATCCTTTATCGGTTGATCTTGCGGATAGAGAAAAAATAATTGAAGTTTACAGTAATTACGAATTTGATGAACTCACCTCGAAAAAACTAATGGACTCTAACATTCTTAGTTTGATTAAATTAACTTTCAAAAAAATAATGTTGAACCAGCCTGCTGAGAAAACTCTCGAGGCATTCGACATAGAATTTATAAGATTGCGAAAAAATTGGTTAAAAATAGATGCTAATTAGATAAAGCTTCGTTATTTTTAGACCATGGAACAATCCAAAGACCCCGGTCTCGGCAGCAAATTCTCTGTACCAATAAAACGATTTTTAAATGAGGACGGAACTTATAATATAAAGAGAGTTGGTGGTATACGAGGTTTAAAAGATTTTTACAAATACTTGTTAGACATTTCGTGGAGTCGATTTCTGCTCATTCTTTTTGGATCCTACTTCATTTTTGTTTTATTGTTTGCTATATTGTTATATTTCGCTGACATTAATCAACTGAGTAATACTTATGAAGGTTTTCATCCCTTTTGGACTGCTTTTTTCTTTTCAGCTCAAACCCTTACAACGCTTGGATATGGATATATTAGTCCAATCGGATTTAGCGCAAACTTTATAGCTACAACAGAGGCTTTCATCGGCTTGTCCATTACAGCTTTAGCTACAGGTTTAATTTATGGCCGATTTTCAAAACCTTTATTGAAACTTGCCTTCAGTCACAATGCAATTATTAGTCCTTTTGAAAATACCACAGCATTGATGTTTA
>JBDNIA010000273.1:0-3808 GCA_041688525.1 Crocinitomicaceae bacterium
AAAAACGATGCTTACCAGAAATACCATCTACTAGGATTTCTAGTAATTCAATTTGGGTAATCACGAAGGCTGCGTACAACATTAAATGCAAAATTGCAGGAATTGGCTTTTTGAACATTTTTTTTTGCCCAAGAGCCACCAAAGACATTGTTTTCACTCTATCTAATAGCCTGTCTGTACGATTAATCTCACGTCCAAGTAAAATATTGCTCCGAATTTCTCTTATGTTCCAAATAAAGAACCCAAAGCCAAGTATAGAGATTAGAGCAAAAATAAACTGAGGCACCATATATTTTATATTATTTTGGAACTTCTTCCAATAATTTTCTCAATTTCTTTTCTTCGTCACTAGATAAAGGTAGTCCTTTTGTTTTAGATCCCAAAAATGAAAAATGAATGTAACGTTCAGGATGAATACTAATATCATTCACCAAATTCTGTACTGCTTTATTAGTAACAACTAATTCGTTATAAAGTTTTTCATCAGAAATCAGTTTACCGAGAGAACCCTCACCGCTATTTGCCTTTGCCATTACTACATTTACACTGTTTAGTGTTGCCTTTGCTTCATTGATAACAGCTTTAAAATCCGCGGTAACCAAATCATCTGTTAACTTCTCAGCATTGCCTAAAAATTTCGCCACTTTCGCATTGCTTAAATGGAGATTATCTGTAATGCTTTCCACATTTGAAAGTATTCTGCCCAGTTTTAGCCTCTCAGTTGCCAATCATGTTTCTGCTTCATAAGCCACGTTTCCGAAGCGTTTGATAGCTGTTTTCAGCTCGAACAAGCTTCCTTCAATAGTCTGTGATATATTCGTATCTAAAAGTGAAGATACCGAGTTAACGACATTGTCAATTGACACCATCATCGTTTGCAACTTTTGAGATATTGGATCCGCGTAAGCTTTCGCTTGTGAAACCATGTCCACTGCTACTTCACCTTTCATATTATCTCCAGGTTTGTAATAACCCATTGACAAGTCTTCGCCCATTATCAATATTAGCCCTTTGCTAAAAAGATCAAGGGAACCAATTTGAATCAGCGAACCTTTTGGAATTTTAATCTGGTCATTTTGGATATTAAAAGACACTTTAACTTTAGCATCTTGCTTTCCTCCATGAACATATTCGACGGAGAGAATCTTGCCGATTTCGACGCCATTTAATGTTACCGAGCTTGCCGGTGCTAATTGACCTGAATTTGGGAAGTAGGCAAAATAAACATCATCACCACCAAAAAAACTATTGCCCTTCAGGAAATTCACTCCAGTAACCAGCAAAACGATTGCAGCAATGGCAATAACACCCGTTTTTATCTCTTTTGATATCTTCAAAACACTATTTTTCTGCTAATTTAAGGGCTTTTTCTAAACTAATACGCTCTCCGTTCTGAAAGGCGACAACAAATGCATGTTGAAAACCTTGTTTTCTTAGTTCATTTTTGTGATTATTCGCAGATTTGTAATCATTTAAAAAAACTCCAGAAGTATATTTAAACAGCTTTTCCTGCTGATATTCAGAGACTTCTAACCCCTCAAATCTTTCTTCGTTCAAAAGTATTGATTTTTCAGACGTTTCAAGTTGCACTTTGAATTCTACATCGTTAGAAATAACATTTTTTTCATTTTTATTTGTAAGCTGGCCATTTATACCTTCTAATTCATTTTTATATTTTTCAAAAGCCGAAAACATACTTCCTGACATTAAGTTTTGAGTTGCTTCTGTCATTAGAAATTTTTGTTCAACCAGATTTGTTAAAAATCCTGTTTCAATTAAAACACTTGGCATTGTCGTTTTGTACAATACAATGAATCCTGCCTGTTTTACGCCTCTATCGTATCTACCAATACCCTTAAACTCTTTTTGTAGTTTGGTCGCAAATGAAATAGATTGGTCTAAAAAAACAGAAAGTTGTATTTGTCGCGCGATAATAGCGTCTGGAGACAAATCGAAATCCTTGTATTTTTCACCCTTATCCTTTTCTAAATAAATCGCAGCGTTTTCTCTTTCTGCAATTTTTTGCTGTGATTCAGTTCTGTGAAGACCCAAAACATAGGTTTCAGTGCCTACAGCCGAAGAACTCGCGGCATTGGCATGTATACAAATAAACAAGTCGGCATTATTTTTATTAGCTATTTTGGCTCTGTCATCCAATTCAACAAAGACATCCGAATCTCGCGTATACACAACTTTAATTTCAGGGTATTTTTTCTTTATCAGCTCACCTAGTTTCAAGCCCATAGCTAAACAAACAATTTTTTCTTGAGTATTTGCGCCTAGACAACCAGGATCTTTTCCGCCATGACCAGGATCAATTACAACGACTTTAATGGCTGAAGCTATATTTCCGTTACCTTGGGCATGAAAATTGGTAACTAGGAAAATGCTCAGAATGTGCGTGAATATAATTTGTATTCTTTTTGATTTCATTTTTATTATTTTGAGAAAGCTAATTTTATAGCTTTGCAAATGTTTAAACAAGCTTAGTGCAAATTTACAATTGTTTGATACCCAAAAAGCATTCCACAATACGAGTTTTCTTCGTGATGTTGTTCATAATGTCTTATTGTCTCGTCGTCTCTGGGCAAAATAATTCTATTTCTGAAGGGATTATTCACCAAGATACGATTTATATGGACGATCAGTCTCTGGAAGAAATCATCGACTTTATGGCGGCAGATTCTATTTACAGTGATATCCGCAATAAAAAAACTCATCTTTATCGGGATGCTAAAATCGTGTTTGGCGATATAACGATGACAGCTGGTTATATCATGATAGATCTCCAAAAAAATGAAGTTTTAACTAGCTATTTAATCGATTCATTAGGCAAAAAAACGGGAAAACCTGAGTTTAATGATGGTCAGGAAAAAATGACGGCCTCCAGAATTCGTTATAATTTTGACACTAAAAAGGGTTACATCCAAGAGGTAATGACCCAACAAGAAGAAAATTACCTTTTCATGGAAGTTGCCAAACGACAAAGCAACGAAGAGATTCACTTTTTAAAAGGTCGATTTACTACATGTGATTTGGAGGAGCCGCATTTCCATTTCCAGCTATCAAAAGCAATTTTAATTCCCGAAAAACGAATTGTATCAGGACCAATGAATCTGTGGATTAAGGGCGTGCCCACATTTCTAGCACTTCCATTCATTATACTTCCTCAACAAAAAAATCGATTGAACGGATTTATTTTTCCTCAGGTCATTCCCAGTTCAAACTATGGATTTGGTTTTGATAAACTTGGCTATTATATCCCAATTAACGATAGATTACAAACCGCGGTATATGGAACTTTATATTCTAGAGGCTCATTCGGAATTGGAAATGTGACTGATTATTATTCAAAATATAAATCCCGAGGAAGTATAACGCTTGGATACGATAGATTTAGAGTTGGATTTCCGTCTACAAAGTCGAAGACAAACATAAAAGTATTGTGGACGCACCAAAAAGACCCGAAATCCAATCCTAATTTACAGTTTCGATCTAACGTAAATTTCTACTCTATTAACAATCCGCAATTCAATCTAGATCCTGTAAATAATGAGTATCTTAACAATGCCTTCAACTCAGATATAGCATTGGATCGTTCTTTCGCGAATTTACCGATAAGAACTGGTATTAAAATTTCAGCTCGACAAAGCTCTGTTAACAAGACAATTGAACTAACTAGTCCGACAGTAAATTTTAATATGACACAAATTTTCCCTTTGAAAAAATTAGTTAATGGCGCAAGAGGTTGGCGGCAAATTATTGCTCGATTTGGAATTACGTACGATATGGAAGGGAAAAATCAATC
>JBDNIA010000274.1:0-3313 GCA_041688525.1 Crocinitomicaceae bacterium
AAATTTTAACCTTCGATAAAGTGAATGGAGCAGACCATTGGTCGACTATTGAAAAAGAAGGCGTAAATATCTCAGATGCGGCTATAGATGAGAGAAAAGCAGCAATCAAACAATCAGATTTGGTGACTATCATTTATACCTCAGGTACTACTGGCAATCCAAAAGGAGTAATGCTAAGTCACGGCAATCTACTTTCAAATGCAGAAACGTGTGAAGGTCCCATACCAGCGGACAACAATTCTAGGACTCTTTCTTTCTTACCTGTGTGTCACGTTTACGAGCGCATGCTCCATTACTTATATATTAAATTGGGTTGCTCAATTCACTTTGCTGAATCAATGGAGACTATTGGTGATAACATTAGAGAAGTGAAACCACATGTTTTCTCAGCTGTCCCAAGATTAATCGAAAAAGTATTCGATAAAATAATGGCTAAAGGCGAGGAACTTACAGGAATAAAAAGAAAATTGTTTTTCTGGGCAGCTGGATTGGCTGAAGAGTTTGAACAAACCGGAAAGAGTCCTATTTACAAAATCAAACTAGCCATTGCGCGAAAACTAATCTTCTCTAAATGGCAAGAAGCTTTGGGTGGAAATGTTAAAGCTATAGCTTCAGGAAGCGCCGCTTTGCAGCCAAGATTAGCAAGAATTTTCATGGCAGCCCAAATTCCAATTTTAGAAGGATACGGTTTGACCGAAACATCCCCTGTTATTTCTGTCAACTGCTTTAAAAAGGGAATTCGATTTGGCACCGTTGGAGCACTTATTGATGATGTGGAGGTTATTATAGCCGAAGACGGTGAAATATTAACAAAAGGTCCGAATTTAATGATGGGTTATTACAACTTACCCGAGGTCACAGCCGAAGCGATTGATGAAGATGGTTGGTTTCATACGGGAGATATCGGAGAGTTCATTGAAGGTAGATTTTTAAAAATTACAGACCGCAAAAAAGAAATTTTCAAAACATCTGGTGGTAAGTACATCATTCCACAAGCGATGGAAAATAAATTCAAAGAATCGCGTTTCATTGAGCAAATATATGTTATGGGGGATGGTCAAAAATATCCTTCTGCTTTACTAATTCCCAATTTTGATTTTGTCAGAGAATGGGCAAAGCGAAAAGAAATAAAAGAAGATATTTCTTCTAATGCAGCCATAATATTGAATGAGAGTGTTATTAAACGAATTCAAAAAGAGGTCGATATTTTCAATGAAGGTTTTGGACAATGGGAAAAGATTAAACAATTCCGTTTATTACCGAATGAATTTAGCATCGACGGAGGTGAATTAACGCCAACTTTGAAGTTTAAACGTAAAATTATCATGGAAAAATACAAAGCCGAATTTGAATCAATTTACTCGGACAAATAAAACAGCTCAAATTTGCTTTAAAAAAGAACTTGGATTAAACTTCAAGTTCCTTTTTTTGCGCTTTCTTATTTAATAATTTCTATTGGTAAGCTGGGCAGTTATTTCTTTTCTTGCGGTAAGATCGCTGCTTAGCGATCTCTGACTTGTTCTGATTTTTCGCTCTGGTTCTGCATTGAGGATTATAGAAAATAGGGATTTTTAAAGCAGCATAAATATCCGAACCATATAAGCTAGTTGTGCCGAACAAACTCAAAAGTTTATCCGTTCCTATTGTCAAACAGTAAATCCTGAATTCAAAGCCAAGTTGCGGCATGTGGTATTCGTACAAACTAAATGGAATTGAAACATCAAAAATTCTTGATTCGTAGCGAAAACCAACCATTAAAGAATTTGGTCTACGCGAGCCAAATTTCTGATTACTAATTGGAAATCCTTGCATAAGGCTCGCGTTAAAATATACTTTGGATTTCCATAAATTATAATCAAATTGAAAAGATAAAGCCGTTGGTAAATGAATTTTATTGGAATTTTTTATTTCCTCATCATTTAAAACAGTATCTAAACTACTTACGACTTGAAAGATACTGTCTTCGTTAATATTCGAAAAATTACTGTAATACGAAGTATCATAGTTTATTCTTAATCCTCTGGATTGAATAACATTCGCATCAAATTTAACGGAGCCAATGTCTAATATTGAAGCACCTACTTTATATTTGTAGGCCACTGTTTTACAACTATTTCGCCGGCTATTTGGATAATAGCTTTGGCAATAATTCAACATTTTTTGATACGTAAAACCAATATCAAAACCCATTCCTCCCCTAAAGTTCGGTGCTATACGGTTTGTGTACATAGCATCCATATTAGCATACAAATAAACTAAAGATGAATCTGAATTTTGATTAAATCGAACATCATAGACACTTGCCGCAGCGCCAAGCATAGGAACAAATTTTTTCAGTGAAATTCCGGCCATGAGCATATCCTGCTTTTCTTTAAAGAATGTATAAGCGTAACTTACTTGAACTTCACCAAATGTTATCGATGACATATTTAAATCTCGAAAGGAATAGTCTTTGTTTTGCTCAAACTTATCTCCTGCTATGGCTCCATCTATAGCATCTATTGTTTCATTAGGAATTCCCCGCACGGTTGTAAAGGAACGCATATTAAAAAACAATCCGGCCGCATGATTTCCTTGCGACCAAACTGCAGAAAGTGCATTTACAAAAGTTCTATTGTAAACGGAATTCACTCTTCTATTGCGCTTATACCGAAGTTTATTGGCAAGATAATTTGTATCATTTACATTATTTAAAATACTAAAAACGCTGCTGTTTTTCAGATAAGCCATATTATTCATAGCAAAAGCGCCAGCCCCAACAATATGTATATCTAACCATGTTTTTGAATCTAGTATACTGGACGGATTCATGAAAACAGATTGAGTCGGGGTATAATTGGAAAAAGACGAACCGAATTGCTCCTGGGCTATAAAAGCACTTGAAAAGCTGAGGAAATAGATGAATAAAAGATTGCTTTTCATTATAAAAAAGGTTTGATAATTTCAATCGAACGTATGTAAATCTAACGATTTCGAGAAAAATAAGTTGCTTTTACGCAATTTTGCCCCAATCGGGACGCGATCGCAAAATTTTGTATAGCTTACTTTTTAAATTCAGATTTTCTGGTTTTATCAATTCCAAATCTTCGCTTAAAACGCTGCGAGCAACATCTCGCGCAATCGAAACTAAAGAGCCATCCTTGGCCAAATCGGCAATTTTTAAATTTAAATCACCACTTTGCTGGGTTCCCATGATATCACCTGGTCCGCGAATTTCTAAATCTACCTCAGCTATTTCAAAACCATCTTGCGTCCGAACCATTGTTTCAATTCGCTTTTTCGCTTCTTTTGATAATTTATGGGACGACATTAA
>JBDNIA010000275.1:0-5630 GCA_041688525.1 Crocinitomicaceae bacterium
CCCACAATATAATCTTTCTATCGTCGGAAGAGGAGGCAAAGTGGGTTTCGTTAATTTTTAAAAGTGAATTCACAGAGTGTTTATGGCCGCCAGACTTAAGATCTAACTTTTGCGTGAAGGTTAAATCTTCTGTATTCCAAATTTTAATAGTTTTATCGCGACTTGCTGAAGCGAATGTTTCACCGTGGTTTAAAGAAATAAAATCATAGACCGCAAAATTATGAGCTGGAATCGCTTGAATTAATTTTTCATTTTGCCACTCCCATTCTTTTAGATGTCCGTCTTTTCCACCTGAAACAAGGATGGAGTTATCAATAGAAAGAGGTGAGAAGATAGAACAACAAGCACCATTTTCGTGACCTTGAAGTGTGGAGATTTCGTTAAATCCTTCGGTTTCAAAAATGCGAATTTTTTCATCCAATCCGTTGACAACAATCAGTGTATTGTCTGCACTAGATTTAATTTTACGAATTTTACCACAATTTAAGGGAAGAAAAAGAAGTAAAGTCAATTTTCGGCTATCCCAAACAGAAAGATGTCCATCGGCGTCTCCCGCTATAATTAAGTTCTTTTTGGGTAAAAAGTGTATGCTGAAAACACCTGATTTGTGTTGCTGAAAAAATTTCAATTCTTTTTTGGTATCTACATTTATGATGTGCATGTCACCACTAGACAACCCAAACCACAAACTACGATTTTCCGCATCCATCGCCAAAGAATACGGCGGAGTTGTGCAGCGTACAGCAAAATTGTCTTGGAGCAAAGTATCTGCTGACCATCGCGCTAAATAGCCATCTGCACTGGCGGAATAAATGAAATTAGAATCTAATGCAAGGTCGTATACTGGACCAGAATGTTCTTGTATTTCACCTAGTTTCTCAAACACTATTCTTCAGTTTCTTCCTCCACTTCTTCTTCGTCGTTCACTTGTTTCAAGCGTTCAGCAAAATCAGGGGGTAAATTTTCAAAGAAGGTATCTCCTCGCAAACCTAAACGTAAACATTCCAATGGAATCATTTCGTTTGGTGCGATATTGCCCAAATTAACGCTAGCTCCAAATAATTTAATGAACCAAACTTGTTGGTTTTTTATTGGTGCTTCCCAAAGGATGTCATTCGGGTTTATTTTTGCTGTTATTTTATTAATCAGGAAAGTATGTGCTGTTCCGTTTGGTCTAAAAACACCAACATTTCCAGACTCACGTCCTTCAGCAATAACTTTCCAAGATCCAGCTTCTAATTCAGTACTCATCATTTTTATCCATTTTCCTGGAGAAATAATGATACCTGAGTCTTTCGAACCTACTTCTGAAAGTACCGTTCTTTCTTTTGACATTTTGTGAATCAACTCACATTTCTCATCGTGATTGAGAATGATCGAACCATCAGAAATTTCAGCTAAATCCAGCTTGTATTTATCCAACAAGCGCAAATAGTCTTCGAACATTCCGCGCGCATAGAAAATTTCAAATAAAGTTCCACCAAAATACGGTCGAATGTTTGCCTCTTTGTACAAAGCAATTTTTTCTTCTAATTTTTGGGTAACCATGGCCGTTCCAAATCCAAATTTAGCGACGTCGGTTAAATGGCCCGAGGCTTGAATAAAATTTTCAGTTTCTCTAACACTTAAACCTTTGTCCATCATCATTGTGATGCCGGCATTTCGGGGTTTCGCGTCTCTTTGGGGCATGTAAGGTAATTCGTAATTCATAACTGGGTTTTCTATACTTCAAATAAAGTGATAAATGCTTTTACTTTTTTTAAATCTGGATTGACATCAAAGATTTCTTTCGCCAGAATTGGATTCTCTTCAAATAAAGCACGAAAGTAATTCATTGCTTCGTTTTTTTTACCCAAACACCAATAAACATTTGTGATATGCAAAGGGAGGTGTTCATTGTCTCCATATTTTTCCTCAAAATTTAAGACAAAATCAAGTGCTTCAGTCGGACTTATTTCGAGTAATAAATCTACCAAATTACCTAATGTTTCTTCGTCTTCGTGCTCTAATTGCAGCGCTTTTAAGTAATTTTCTTTGGCTAAGTCTGTCTCGCCTAGTTTTTCGTAAGCTCCTGCAAGCACATGATAAACACCTGCATTTTGATCGTCTAATTCCAAGGCTTTAAAAATGAAAGTCAATGCCTCAAAAGTTTTTCCTTCTAGATCATGAACAATACCCATTCCCAACCATGCATCGGGTAGGAGCGGCGCCATTTCCATGGAGCGTTGATAGAACATTTTTGCTAATGCCAATTGGTCTAATTGTTCGTATGCTTCACCAATGTAACAAAGAGCGACAGGATCGTCCCCGTCAATCTCCATACACTTTTCAAAGTTTTCTATGGCAAGCTTGTATTTTTCTTGCGACAAATAAGCGTTTCCCAAATTAAAGAAAGCCGGACCAAAATCTTCGTTTATTAGTAAACAATAATCGTAAGCCCAAATTGCCTTGTCGTAGTTTTCATTTTTTGAATAAGCATTTGCTAAATTGTACCAAGAGGTAAAGGAATATGGATTATCATCGATAAAATCCGAGTAGCTTTTAATAGCATTTTCGGCATCGTCTAATTGATCGTAACAAAACGCTAATTCATAAATTGCGCCTTCGTTTTTTGGATTTTGCCTCATGGCTTCTTTTAAAACATCAATCGCGCCTTTATAATCGTTGTTATTTTCAAGTTCCATCGCTAAATCCAAATAGATTTCGTCTTTGTCTTCTTTCTCGGCTTTATCAAGTGCAGCTCGGTAGAATCGGATGGCTAATTTTGAATCCTTGAGCTGACTGAAAATGGATGCTTTTGTCAGCAACCACTCCGTGTCTTCGGCCATAGATTTTTCTATTTGTCCAAGAACATTTAAAGATTCTTTCAATTTACCCATTCCGGAAAGTGCCTGAGCCAAGCGCAGTTTAAAAATAGGAGCAAAAGAAAACATGGAAAGAGCATATTCTGCGCATTTTATGCTTTTTTTATATTGTCCACTGATCAAATAATGATCGACCATAGCTTCCAATCGATCTACATCATAATATCCGATTTGACCACCTTTCAAGTAATTTTCAAAACTCTCCAGATCCTTTGTTAAATCGCCTTCGAAATAGTTTTCATCATCATCGTCGTCAAACATAAGTCCTATCTTTGAATTGAAATTTACTCATTTTATTCCCCTCAATCCTATTCGAGCATGACAATCTTTTCAACACGCTTATCCACATAACACAAAAAATGTACCCCAATCATAGACCGAGATACATTTCGACAAATTGTCAGTGTTAATTATTTGTTTGATCTTTTTCTTTCGCCTTCTGTTAAAAGAATTTTACGAATTCTAAGATTTATTGGTGTTACTTCAACGTATTCGTCACCTTGGATATATTCCAAACATTCTTCCAAAGAGAAGTTTTTGGGTGGCGCCAAACGAACTTTGTCATCTGCTCCGGAAGAACGCATGTTTGACATTTTCTTCATTTTGGTAACGTTTACGATTAAATCACCAGCTCTAGAGTTTTCACCAATTACCTGACCTTCGTATATTTCTTCGTTTGGTCCGATAAAGAATTTACCTCTTTCTTGCAAGTTATTTAATGAGAACGGAATTGATTTTCCAAGTTCCATTGAGATCAAAGATCCATTTTGTCGTCCTGCTATATCTCCTTTGTAGGGCTGGTAATCCAAGAAACGGTGTGTCATAATTGCTTCACCAGCTGTTTGAGTCAGCAAATAGTTACGCAAACCGATAATTCCACGAGAAGGGATTTGGAATTGAATAATCATACGAGCGCCTTTTGGCTCCATGTTGGTCATTTCTCCTCTTCGCTTCGTTACAGCCTCAACTGCCGTACCTGAGTGTTCTTCCGGCAAATCTATTGTTAACTCTTCAATTGGCTCACATTTTACACCATCAATTTCACGAATGATAACTTGCGGTTGACCAACTTGTAATTCATATCCCTCACGACGCATCGTTTCGATTAATACAGACAAGTGCAAAACACCACGTCCAGCTACCAACCATTTATCCGCTTTATCAGTGTTGGTAACACGCATGGCTAAGTTTTTCTCCAACTCTTTTTCCAATCGTTCAGAAATATGACGAGAAGTAACTTTTTTACCTGCTTTACCAAAGAATGGTGAATCGTTTATAGAGAACAACATGTTCATCGTTGGCTCATCAATATTTATAGATGCCAAAGGCTCAGGATTTTCAGCGTCGCAAATCACGTCACCAATTTCAAATCCTTCGATACCAGTTACAGCACAAATATCACCTGGTTGAACTTCAGAAACCTTGATTCGCTCAATTCCTTCGAATACGAACAAATCTTTGATTCTATGTTTTTGTTGCTCACCATCTCTTTTGGCTAGAACGATTTGCATATTTTCTTTCAATACTCCGCGATTCAGTCTGCCGATAGCAATACGACCAACGTAAGTTGAGAAATCCAAAGAAGTGATTAACATTTGTGTATTCCCTTCGTCGATTACTTTTTCCGGGAAATATTCTAGTATTGTATCTAAAAGCGGAGAAATCGTCGTTGTTGGTTGTTTCCAATCTAATGCCATCCAACCGTTCTTTGCCGAACCGTAAACTGTTGCGAAATCTAATTGTTCTTCGGTTGCGTCCAATTCGAACATCAAATCGAATACTTTTTCATGCACTTCTTCCGGCGTACAGTTTTCTTTGTCAACTTTATTTATAACGACAAGTGGTTTCAAACCCATCGACAAGGCTTTACCTAGTACGAAACGTGTCTGAGGCATTGGGCCTTCGAATGCGTCAACCAATAAACAAACACCATCGGCCATGTTTAATACACGCTCAACTTCACCACCGAAATCGGCGTGGCCAGGAGTATCAATAATGTTAATTTTTGTGCCTTTGTAAGTAACAGAAACGTTTTTGGAAACGATTGTAATACCGCGTTCTTTCTCCAAATCATTGTTGTCCATAATTAAGTCGCCTTTGGGACGTTCTCTTTCTTCACCAACACTTCCCGCTTCAATCATTCTGTCAACCAAAGTTGTTTTTCCGTGATCGACGTGCGCAATAATTGCTATATTTCTTATTTCCATTGAAATTTTATATTCAAAAAGTTACTTATTTTCTTTTTCTTTTTTCTGGATCATTGAATCCGCCTGTGCGTCTTGGACGATCAGAACCGAAAGAATTTCTTTCTTTGCGTTCACCGCCAAAGCTACGTTCGCGTCTTTCTCCGCCTTCGCTTGATCTTTCACGTTTTTCGCCAAATGATTCTCTTCTCTCGTCACTTCCAGAAGAACGTTCTCTTCTGTCGCTAGGCGCATCGCTTCTTCTAGCTTCACCGCCTCCGAAAGTTCCTCGTCGTCCGCCGTTACCGCCACCAGGTTTAAATCCTGCACGGTCAGATCCGCCTCTGAATCCACCACCTTTTGGCTTATCTCCGCGGTCTTTTTTGGTAACTTCAATGTTCACTTGTTGACCTTCAAACTCAGAGCCATTTGCTTTGTTCAAAATTGCATCAACATGCTCATCATCTGCCTCAAAGAATGAGAAGGAAGGAGTAATGTCAATACGTCCAATGCTACTGCTATCCAAACGAGTTGAATCACAAATCACACGAAGTAATCCACCAGGGTTTAATCCATCGCGACG
>JBDNIA010000276.1:0-8490 GCA_041688525.1 Crocinitomicaceae bacterium
AAATTTTAGTTTTTTCATATTTTGAAATAAAATTAATTAATTCGTATCGGTATAGTGACGTTAACGAATTATTAAAAGTTGCGTCGTAAATTTAAGAAGTTTAAACTTGGAAAGAAAATAATGTTGGTTGATAATGGATTCTTGTTAATTTCTGAACAAAATGTGTTTATATTGAAAGAGAAATAACTAGATAGAGCTAAAAATGGCAAGAAAGGAAAGTTTTGTGATGAAAATAAGGTTTGATAATTTTTATTTTTTCAGTTGATAATTAAGATTAATTACTAATCACCATGTTTAAAATCCACGTTGAAAACGAAAGGAAATGTAAACCGATTATTAAGATGATTATTGAATTTTTAAATTTAAAATTATCTAGTTGACAGCTCAATATTAAAAATAAAGGAAAAATTATTGAAATAAACCTCGTCATGGAAGTAACAGAGCCAGAGCACAAGGGCAAAATGATGCTGATCCATAACAGTGTATTTAAACTGAGTGGAAGTTTTTTCCGTATTGAAAAAGCGTAAACAATTACGAGTAGAGTATAGATTGAATTGAATTGAGTTGCCAAATCGCCTTTTCTGAATAAAGCGAGCAACGGAAACATAAGTTCGCGATACCAGCCGGCTTGGGCAATACTGAATGCGAAGGGATAACCCGTCATTTTATACTGGTAGAAGCAATATAGGAGAAAGGTAATTGGTCCAGAAATGAATGCAGAAGCCAGAATTAATTTCTTTTTCGATAATAGATTTTTCCAATTCACTTTCCATATTGACAGTAAGTCATTTTGTTCTAAAAAGTAAATGAAAAGTGGAAACAAAAGAACCAATCCATTAGGGCGAAGAAGGATCAGTGGTACGATTAAAAGTGATAGGGCAATTTGCTTTTTGTAATGAATGGCAATGAAACTAAAAATTAGAAAGCAAAAGAATAGTGCCTCCGTATAAAACATTGAAAAGTAGAACGAAAATGGAAAAATGAACAGTAAAATAGTTGCTTGAAATGCTTTCTTGTTGTTTTTTAAGTAAATCAAACTAAACCAAAACATCCCAAGCATAGATAGAAAAGAAAATAATAGGCTTAGAAAGAATGCAGCTGAATTGTAATTCATTCCCAAGCTTGATTTCATTCCACTCATCAATTTGGGATAGAAAGGAAAAAAAGCCCATTCACTTTGTTTAAATTCCTTTTCGTTGGCGTAGCCTAGGTCCTTTTTATTTGAAACCTTTGGGTAACCATTTTCGGTTATTTTCTCGTACCAATAAGCATCGTATTTACGTGCGGTTTGGATGTATTTTTCATAGATACTTCCATAAAGAGTTTCTTCAGACAAAGAAACGGATAGAACTAAATAGACTAGTTTGATTCCGATGGAAAACGCTAGGAGAAAAAGTATGTACTTCGTTTTGAGCAAACGCTGAATTTTCAATCGAAGATAAAAGTAATTAACAAACTTGGGCAAGAATTGAAAAATAAAAACCTGTCTTATAGTAATACTCGTTTATTTCTTCTTAAAGTGTGCAATGATAAAAGAAAGGACCAAATAATAAATATAAAATTTGCGATGCCCATACCGCCGAACAATTTAATTTGTAAAGCCATCTCTTTGGGGAGAAAAAGATTCATTTCACCAAGATAAAAGGGCACCAAAATACAATATGGAATCCACTGCCAAGAATATTTTTTCTCATAAATAGTAAAAGCTAAAAGTCCAATAAGTCCAAAAGAAAACATGAAATGTTCTGTATCTGTAATAAAGAAATTTGGAAAAAGACCCATAAGCATGAAAAAATAAAGAATAAAAATTTTATTCTTTTGGTCTGGAAAATGTTTTATCTGTCTATTGAAAAAGACAAACAAGACTCCAGAAATCAATATATATGCAATGCTCCCAACAATTTCAGGAATTTGTGTTTTTAAAAAGGAATTTAGACTATGCGTTAGTGTATTGTTGCTCGTTAGGTAATTGGAATGAGCTAGAATGGAGTTGATCCATTGAATGTGCATGTCTATCCCTTTTTGGAGCCCCATTGCCAATATGGTCATTACAAATAGAAAAATGGACCAAACAAAGGTGCTCATCAAACTTTGGTAATCTTTTTTTAACAAGAAAGGTAAACCAAGAATTAAAAAATAGGGTTTGGTGAAAATCATAAAAGCGAAAAGTAAACCGGCTAAAATATATCTTTGTTTTGCTTGTGTTTCAATTAGTGAAAAACTTAAAAAGAGTAGTAAAATATTCGTATTTCCCAAATGAAGTTCTCGAATGAAATGACCACAGAAAGTAAGGAATAGTAAGAGGAGAATTAGTATGGATTTCGTTCGGGTCAACAAAAGGTGTTCTGTCGAAATTTTTATGAACCGATTGAATAAGAAGAGCAATAATACTATATTTCCAAAGTAATAAAGTGTACTTGCGAAACTAAACGGAAGGAGTAGAAAAGGCGTGAAAAATAATAAAATAGTAGGAGAATACTTATAAAACCCGGTTGAAAGCCCGAAAGATTCTCCATAAACGGGTTTGCTGTTTATGTAATTTTCACAAGCTGAATAAAATACTCTAAAGTCGTTGGTTTCAAAACGATTGGATGTAGTTTCCACAATGTACATGGCAACAAAAAGTAAAATAAGCACAATTGATAAAATTGCGAATGGTTTATTTTCGAGTGCTTTATTATAGAATGACTTAAAATGAGGAAACATATTTGTGCTATCTGTAATTTGTAAATCTACAACTTCGGAGCAGAATTAATATCTATTTGACTTTTAGAATTACCCTACAATAGGTTTTTATCAACAAAAAACCCGAATTTCATTGCTGAGATTCGGGTTTGAAGTATATTTTTAAACTGACTACAAGTGAATCACCTCACCATAAGCGGCAGCAGCAGCTTCCATAATTGCTTCTGACATGGTTGGGTGCGGGTGAACTGTTTTAATCAATTCATGTCCAGTTGTTTCAAGTCTGCGAATTGCTACGATTTCCGCAATCATTTCCGTTACGTTCGCACCAATCATATGAGCGCCTAATAGCTCGCCATACTGTTCATCGAAAATTAATTTAACAAATCCATCTTTTACTCCAGCAGCACTCGCTTTGCCAGATGCAGAGAATGGGAATTTACCAACTTTTATTTTGTAACCTTTTTCAACTGCTTGAGCTTCTGTCATTCCTACTGATGAAATTTCTGGAGAAGTGTACGTGCAACCTGGGATATTTCCATAATCTAATGGATCGGGGTTGTGTCCAGCGATTTTCTCTACACAAGTGATTCCTTCAGCAGAGGCAACATGTGCCAATGAAGCACCAGGGATAACATCACCGATTGCGTAATAACCAGGGATATTTGTTTGATAAAAGTCATTTACAAGAATACGGCCTTTATCTGTAACAATCCCCATTTCTTCCAAACCTATGTTTGCAATGTTTGCTTCAATTCCAACTGCGGAAAGAACAACATCACATTCGATTTTCTCTTCTCCTTTGGCTGTTTTTACTGTTACAATACATCCTTTACCTACCGTATCCACTGCTTCGACAGATGAATTCGTCAGGATGTTAATTCCAGTTTTTTTGAATGATTTTTCAAGTTGCTTCGAAACATCAATATCCTCAATAGGAACAATGTTTGGCATATATTCAACAATTGTAACATCCGTTCCAATTGCATTATAGAAGTAAGCAAATTCAGCACCAATCGCCCCTGAACCCACTATAACCAATTTCTTGGGTTGTGTTTTCAAGGTCATTGCTTCTCGGTAACCAATGACTTTCTCACCATCTTGCGGTAAATTTGGCAATTGACGACTACGAGCACCTGTTGCTATAATCAAACCTTTATCAGCAGTATATTCAGTGACTTTTCCATCTACATCGGTCACAGAAACTTTTTTACCAGGTTTTACAACCCCAGTTCCCATGAGAACATCAACTTTATTTTTCTTTAATAAAAATTGAACACCCTTGCTCATGCCACCAGCGATATCGCGACTTCGACTGACCATTCCACTGAAATCAGCTTTTGGCTCACCTACTTGAATGCCGTAATCAGCAGCGTGATTAATGTATTCAAAAACATTTGCGCTTTTTAATAAAGCTTTCGTTGGAATACAACCCCAGTTTAAACAAACGCCACCTAAGCTTTCTTTCTCAATAATGGCTGTTTTTAAGCCCAATTGTGCCGCGCGAATCGCCGTAACGTATCCTCCTGGTCCACTTCCTATGACTATAATATCGTAATTCATAATCGCTAAATATCTTTTGAGCAGCGAAGTTAAGCAAAGATTTGAAAATAGAGGTGGAGTCGTACATTAGTATTTAATCTTTCAAATGGGCTCACGAAATAAATTATTCTTTTCTGAGCCACCTTTATTCTCAACTAAAAACTCTCTCCATTCATTTTAGAAAGTCTTTTCATTGCAATGGAAAAAGGTTAAATATCGGACACGCTTCTTTTTTGCTAAAATATCCTCACGAAAACAGCTTCTGACCAAACGTTTTGAAAAACTTAAGCTTTTGGGAAAAACAAGTCTCCTGAAAAATGGATATTTTGATTAATTTTGCGGCTCAATTGAGCGTTATGGAAAGCACATTACAACACGAAGCAACACTAGAACAAGCAGTAGAATTAGGTTTGAGACCTGAAGAATTTGATAAAATCAAAGAAATATTAGGGCGGACACCAAATTTTACCGAAACAGCTGTGTACTCAGTAATGTGGTCAGAACACTGTTCTTATAAAAACTCAATTCATTGGCTGAAACAATTGCCAAAAGATGGTCCGCACATGCTGGTAAAAGCCGGCGAAGAAAATGCGGGATTAGTCGATATTGGTGACGGATTAGGTTGTGCTTTTAAAATAGAATCACACAATCATCCAAGTGCATTAGAACCATATCAAGGCGCGGCGACAGGTGTTGGAGGGATTAATAGAGATATTTTTACAATGGGAGCTCGACCTATTGCGCAATTGAACTCACTTCGTTTTGGAAATATCGAAAAAGATAGAACGAAATGGTTGGTGAAAGGTGTCACGAAAGGAATAGGTGATTACGGAAACGCTTTTGGTATTCCTATCGTTGGAGGTGAAGTCTTCTTTGATGACTCGTACAACACGAATCCTCTGGTAAATGCTTTCTCTGCAGGAATTATTGACTCGAAAAAAATTATTTCAGCGAAATCAAAAGGTCCAGGAAATCCAGTGTTTATTGTAGGTTCTTCTACAGGTAAAGACGGAATTGCAGGAGCAGCCTTTGCATCTAAAGATATCACAGCAGAATCTGCTGACGATTTACCATCTGTTCAAGTTGGTGATCCTTTCATGGAAAAATTATTGCTTGAGGCGACTATGGAGTTGGTGAAAACGGACGCCGTGGCCGGCATGCAAGATATGGGAGCCGCTGGGATTACTTGTTCTTCTTGTGAAATGAGTGCGGGTGGAAAAGTCGGCATGGATGTGTATTTGGAAAAAGTCCCGACGCGGCAAGAAAATATGTTACCATATGAAATTTTACTTTCAGAATCTCAAGAACGGATGCTGGTTGTTGTAAACAAAGGACATGAAGAGGAAGTGAAACGCATATTTGATAAGTGGGATTTACATGCGGAGGAAATAGGCGTTGTTACAGATTCTACACAAGTTCGCTATTTTATGAACGGGGAATTAGTGGGAGATGTTCCTGCTGAATCATTGGTTTTAGGCGGTGGAGCTCCAGTTTACGAAAGAGAATACAAAGAGCCTGCTTACTTTCAAGAATATAAGAAATTCAACATTGATTCTATTGAACAACCGGATGATCTAGTAAAAGTGGCTAATGCGCTCTTGGGACATCCAAATATTGCCTCTAAACGTTGGGTTTATGAGCAATATGATTCTATGGTTGGGACAAAAACCATGACGACGAATCGTCCTTCGGATGCAGGCGTTGTTAATATTAAAGGAACCAATAAAGCATTGGCTATGACAGTAGATTGTAATTCACGTTACGTGCACGCAGATCCAGAAGTTGGAACACAGATTGCTGTTTCAGAAGCGGCAAGAAATATCGTTTGTTCTGGCGGCATACCATCTGCAATTACAAACTGCTTAAATTTCGGAAATCCATACAATCCAGAATCTTTCTGGCAATTTGTAGGAGCCATCAAAGGGATGTCAAAAGCGTGTTTAAAATTCGCTACACCAGTGACTGGAGGAAATGTTTCTTTCTATAATCAAACATCGATAGATGGAGTCGAAATTCCAGTTTTCCCAACACCAACCATCGGTATGATCGGAATCTTAGAAGACAAAGACAAAGTAATGAGTCTAGACTTCAAACAAAAAGGAGATTTAATTTTCATTTTGGGCGATTCTAAAAATGATATTTCTTCATCTGAATATTTGGTTTCTTACCATGGTGTGAAAGAATCACCAGCGCCATTCTTTGATTTAGATACAGAATTCGAAATGCAAGAAAAACTAAAAGGTTTGATTGCGAATGAAATCGTTAATGCGGTTCACGATTGCGCTGATGGTGGATTATTCATTACTTTATTTGAAATGTCTGCACCGAGAAATCTCGGCTTTGACATCGTTTCCGATGCCGAAATTCGCGAGGATGCATTCTTATTCGGTGAAGCTCAAAGTAGAGTAGTGGTCACAATTGAAGAAGACAAAGAAGAGGATTTTATTGAATACATGATTGATTCTGGTGTCAATTTTACTTTGCTTGGTCACGTTACCAAAGGTAAAATGGTCGTGGATGATAATCACTTCGGGTTCATCAATGAAGCGAAAGATATTTATGATAACGCACTAGGAAATATTTTAGAAGCGTAATACTATAAACTAAAGATTCTAAAATTTAAAAGCAGCGAAATGATTCGCTGCTTTTTTGTGTTATTTCGTTTCTAAAAATGGTCTAATACTAGGTTAAATTTCAAAAGTCGTTTTAAAGCCGCAGTTGTTTTTAAATGTTAAAATGCAGCGATTGTTTTACATATCATTCGATACGGAAAAAATTAGCGAAGCCCTTAGGTTTAAAAAGAACAATGCGACATGCGATATTTTGAGGTTAATTTGGTGTGACTAAAACATCCCAATTTGATTCCTCCCAGATGAGCGAATACGAATTTTGAGGAACAGAATGTATCTTAGAAAATGGCAATCGAATTTTTTTGAAGAAAAATAGGAATTGATGATTTTGCCTGTTGATTAACAATCAGATAGACCGACGTTTACGGCCAATCCACCTTCTGAAGTTTCCTTGTACTTAGAGTTCATATCTTGTGCTGTTTCCCACATGGTTTGTACTACATTATCTAGAGAAACTTTCGCTTTGCTTGCATCACCATCAAGTGCTAATTCAGCAGCATTAATGGCTTTAATAGCTCCCATTGCATTTCTTTCAATACAAGGAATTTGAACTAAACCACCAATCGGGTCACAGATCATTCCCAAATGATGTTCCATGGCAATTTCAGATGCCATTAGTATTTGTTCTGGCGTTCCACCTAAAAGAGAAGTAAGCGCTCCGGCCGCCATTGCGGATGAAACTCCGATTTCAGCTTGGCATCCGCCCATTGCAGCAGATATCGTAGCGCCTTTTTTGAAAATACTACCAATTTCACTAGCAACAAGCAAAAATTCTTTGATGTGTTTGAATTCGGCATGGTGATTTTCAATGGTCATATAGTACATTAAAACAGCTGGAATTACTCCTGCACTTCCATTTGTAGGAGCAGTTACAATTCTTCCTAAAGATGCGTTGACTTCATTTACCGCCAAAGCATAGCAAGACACCCATTTTAAAATTTCCCGAAATGCTACTGTCGTATTTCGTATGCTTTCCAACCATTCGGTATGTGAATTATAGCTCCGGTCTCCAATAAGTTTCTGATGCATCGCAAAAGCGCGTCGGGTAACATTTAAGCCTCCAGGCAATATTCCTTCAGTATGACAGCCGGTATACATAGAATCAAGCATTACATTCCAGATTTCTTGTAAACCTTTGTCTATTTCTTGCATGCTTCTAACCGATAATTCATTCGCTAAAACGATTTCGTGAATTTGTTTGTTTTCAGATTTGCAAACGGCTAATAATTCATCTCCTTTAGATATTTGGTAAGGATAGGTATCGAAAATCTCTTGTTTTTTCTTCGCTCTTTTTCTGTCCTCTTGAACAACAAATCCACCTCCAATAGAATAGTAAGTTTCTTTTAGTTTTTCACCATCATTAAATGTTGCCGTAAAAGTCAAAGCATTTGGATGAAAGGGCAAAAAATCGCGGTGAAAAATAATATCATTGTCGAAATCAAAAGTGGCGTAAGGCGTATTGTTCAGCTTTAGAAGTTTGTCTTTTTTTAGTTGGTCAATATCTTTTTGGATATTTTCTACAGGATAAGTTTTCGGATCGTTCCCACATAAGCCCATTACGATCGCAACATTGGTAGCATGACCTTTACCTGTAAGAGAAAGTGATCCGTATAAGTCCACTTTCAATGTCTCT
>JBDNIA010000035.1:0-2675 GCA_041688525.1 Crocinitomicaceae bacterium
AGAATATGGAACAATGTCGTCGGCATTAGCCCAAATTTCTTCTACTTCTGACACCACACTCATGAAACTATCATCAATTTCGAAATTATGTTTAACAGCAAATTCGTACAGAGTAATCAAATTAAATTCGTAAAATTCTAATCTTCTAATTCTGTTTTCAGGATCCCAAGTACTTGCCTTACGATTACCTGTCGACTGAGCTGTCTCAATTTCTGTTTCAAATTCTTTTTTTAATTGATATGGAAATTTTATGCAAATTTCTAATTTGCCTTCAACTTCTTCTACATATATTTTTTTACTTAAATCAAGTTCTCTAAATGGTAATTTCCATTTTAATGCTTTGATATTTTCTCGATAATCGATGCCTGCATCAGCTGATGCATTTTTATACTTGTCTAATAATTTTGTAATGTAATTGGCTTGATTTTTTGTCAGTGGCTCGGCTAAAGATATTTTTGAGTAAAAATTTTGGATAGGCAACACATCTTGATGTTGTACAGAAATTGCATTTGTACACACAAGAAGGTAAAGTTGAGAAAGAATGTCTTCAGCATATAATGATAGCATGCATTAATTATACTACCTTCGACGGTCAATGTCAAGGAAATAGTCTAGCTAAAGGAACACCCTGTGCAATTTCGTCAACAGTCCATTCAGTATGACACAGTTTTAAAAACCATTCTTCTCTGTTGGGCAACGTAGGATTTTCTAGTTGAGACCATTCAATACTCATAGGGGCTGCTAGGCTACTAGTGTCACATAATACAGGTATGCCTTGTATTGCTGCTTGTACTGCTGGTCCAGCATTGTGATTAATCACGCAATGATAATTGTAAAATATATCAAAATCGTCATAGGTATTTGCTAGACGTTTTGGTTTTTCAACAATAATATTGCTCATCTTAAAGGTAAACGGTGATCGAGGATGCGGTCTTACAATAATTCTTCTATTGGTATATTGCTTAATTTTAGCAATGGTATCCTCGCACCATTGTCGCATGATTGGCATGCCTTGCCATTGAAGACTTTCTTGATGTTGGCATGCTACTAGTATTTCGCCCCTGTGTCTCTCAGGCCTAGATTTCAAACTCACACCTAACATGTCGGGTCTGTTGGTATCTAAATTTTCACTATTTCCAAAGTATCCTAAATTGTTAATATGGTCTAATGACAGTCGCCATGTCTCTCCACGTTTGAGATTTCCTACTTCAATAATAACGACTGGCTTGTTTATGCGCTTGCAGTGGTCGTAGATTGTTTTGTTATTTCTCATTCTCCCAGACCAAAGCACTGACCATATGACCGCAACATCTTCGTCACGATCAACAACTGTATGCCCAAGAGAAAGTAGTCCCTGTTCAACAGCGTCAAATATTGGCGGGCTATTAAGAGCACCGTACTCGCGATAAAGTTTGAATTTCATATGTCTAATAAATAATATACGTATTTAACGAGACTATGGACAAGTTTATAAAAAAGATTAATAAAATATCAAAGATTACAGAGAACGCACTAGTGATAGGTGACGGGTTTGGTAATCTGCCAAATATCTTATTAGCACACAACAGTGTGTTTATAGTTGATAACAATGATATTAGCATGCGATCAAAGAAATTAATTTATAGAGAGAATCTTAATAATTTAACATCGCTCACGCATGTTAGAGTTATATACATCGATTTGAATAAATTAAATAGACTAGAAGAATTAAAAATGTTTTGGTCAAATAATAAAGCCTGTGTGATCATTGAAGGTGGAGAACCTATTAGTAGAGAGTTCTCAAAACCGTTGTATGATACAGGATGGAATTGCACACGAGTTGAAAAACACTTTCACGTATGGGAACAGAAAAAATGAAGATAGCAGTAGTCACAACTTTTCACGAGGCTGGATTAAAAAGTTATGCACAGAATATGATCGACTCTTTCTGTAAAAATTGGCCAGAGGAAATTACATTGCACATCTATCCGGAAAAGTGTAATCCTAAAATCTCTAACCATGCCCACGTAACATTGACTGATCTAGATTCAGTTGCAGAATTAACAGCATTTAAAGAACTATGGAGAGGTGTTCCGAAAGCCACCGGAGATGTTAGTCAAGACCCAGTACGTAGTAAAAGAAAAGATGCTGGAAAAGGATTCGAATGGGATGCTGTTAGATTTGCACATAAGGTCTATGCTATTTTTCATTGCGCCAAAGAAACTGATGCCGATATACTATTATGGATGGATGCAGATACCATATGTCATAGTCCTATTACAATGGAAACTATACAACGACTATGCCCAGTTGAAAAAGATTTATGTTTTTTAGGAAGAAAAGGAAAATTTAGTGAGTGTGGATTATATTCTATGAATCTACGCTCAGCATCTGTACAAAGCTTCTTAGCACAATTTCAGCAGATGTACGACGACGCAGAAAATGGAATCTTTAAACAAGCCGAATGGCATGATAGTTTTATTTTTGATGTGGTAAGGACTAATACTGTGCTGAACGAGCTAGATTGGAGCAGCCATTTGATCACTGGAGAAGGTCATCCACTGATTAACAGCGAATGGGGTGCGTACTTGGATCATCTTAAAGGCGATAGAAAAACATTAGGACGTAGTAAAGATAACGATTTAAAAGTACGTAGAAAAGAAGGATATTGGACTAAACGTACTTCTTAAAAAACT
>JBDNIA010000277.1:0-3433 GCA_041688525.1 Crocinitomicaceae bacterium
CGATTAGATTCATCAAAAAATTTGTATTTTAGATATCTAGGAAATAAACAGTTGTTTTTGAATGGACAGGTTGTCTCAAACAAAAGAGTTCAAATTCTATCTACGGGTTCAAGTTTAAAAACGGATAAATCAAACCAACTATATTATAGTGATGTAATTGCCAAATTTTTAAGTGATGATGTTGAACAAAAATTAGAGTTCTCGGTCAAACAGCTTAGCTATCGCTTTTCAAATGATAAAATTGGTTTACACGAGATATCTTTTAATACAGAGTCTGGAAAGCTTATAGGAATTATGGGGGGTTCGGGTTCAGGCAAATCCACTCTTATTAATTTATTAAACGGAAACATAAAACCAGCAACGGGATCAATCGAAATTAACGGAATAAATCTGATTGATGAACCTGACAGATTAGAGGGTATAATTGGCTATGTAAGTCAAGACGACGTGTTTTTTGAGGAGTTAACCGTTTATCAGAATTTATATTTTAATGCTGAACTTTGCTTTAAGAATTTAAGCTCTAGGTCTCTTCACAAGAAAGTATTAAATATATTGTACGATGTCGGATTGTATAATGAGAAATCCTTGAAAGTTGGCTCACTAGGCGAAAAGATAATTTCTGGCGGACAACGAAAGAGATTGAACATTGCTTTGGAGTTAATAAGACAACCTACCGTTTTGTTTTTGGATGAGCCTACTTCTGGCCTTTCTTCTAAGGATTCTGAAAATATTATGGATTTGATGAAGGAATTAACCTCACAAGGCAAATTAATTTTTGTGATAATTCATCAACCTTCTTCAGAGGTTTTCAAAATGTTCGATAGGTTGTTCCTTATGGATTTAGGAGGTTACCTCGTTTATGACGGAAACCCTATTGACTCTCTCGTTTACTTTAAAATGCATGTCAATCATGCCAATGCTAACCAAAGAGATTGTGCTGAATGCGGAAATGTAAATCCGGAGCAGATCTTCAATATACTTGAGTCTAAAGTAGTAGACGAAAATGGTAGTTTGACAAAAATCCGTAAGACTGAAGCAAAAGAATGGTACGAAAAATATAGAAAGGAAAGAGTTGCCGAACCTATTAATAAAAAGATTCAATCATTGAACAGTGAATCTAAAATCCCAAATAAATTCCACCAGTTTAAAATATTTATCGAGCGAGATGTATTAAGCAAGATAGAAAATAAACAGTATTTATTGGTGAATTTTCTCGAGGCTCCTTTACTGGCCTTATTGGTAGCATTTGTGTTGCGCTATTCTGGAAATAACAGCGGAGAACATCAAGAAATAGTTTATACGCTCTATTACAACGAAAATATAACTCAATATATACTGATTTCAACGGTTGTCGCTATTTTTATGGGGTTAATAGCTTCCGCTGAAGAGATTTTCAGAGACAAACAAATTTTAAAAAGAGAAAGTTTCCTAAATCTGTCTAGGTCGAGTTATATTTTTTCAAAATTGGCAATACTTTTTTCAATAAGCGCAATACAAACACTAACGTACGTACTAATTGGAAATAGTATTTTAGAAATAAAGGGATTGTGGTTGGAATATTGGTTCGTATTGTTCACAGTTTCTTGTTCTGCAAACATAATTGGTTTAATTATTTCGAGTTCATTTAATAGCGTAAAAGTAATTTACATCGTTATTCCATTGCTTATAATCCCTCAGATATTGTTTAGTGGAGTACTCGTGAGATTTGATAAATTTAATCCCGCTATTTCAAGTCAGAAAGAAGTTCCTTTTATCGGGAATATTGCAATAACACGGTGGGCATTTGAAGCGTTAGCCGTCGAACAACAGTTGAATAATCCTATTTATAAAAAATTAATTAACCTGAAAATAAAAAAATCAGAAAGCGCTTGGAAAAGAGACTATTGGATCCCCACAATGCAGGAGCAGTTGGCTATTATCCAAAACAAGGAGTCAGAATCAGACCAAGTCATTCGCGCGAAAATCATACTTCAAAATGAAATTAAAAAAGAGGAGCTTGTTTGGTCTAATTTTAAATGTGACAATTGCATAGAACCATCGACTGGAGCGATTAATACGTCATCCGTTAACTATTTTTTATCGAAGTTGCGCTTGCAATACATCAATCAATTTAAGATTTCTGCTGATAGCATTGATCGTTATGTTGAAGAAATTGGATTGGAGAAGTACAGTGAGTTAGAGCGCGAGTATATAAATGAGAGTCTGACGGATTTAGTTACAAACAGAAATGAATTTGATAAAATTATTAAATATAACGGTGCGTTGATTCAAAAAGCGGACGAAATTTATTTGTACAACCCTTCAGACGGATTCTTTTCTCACCAATTCTTTTCACCCTATAAATATATTTTTGGAAACAAAATTCCAACGGCTTCGGCGAATATGCTGTTTATATGGTTTTGTGCATTTCCAGGAATCATATTGCTTTATTACGATGTATTGAAATTAGTTTTACAACGCTTTAGCCTTAAAAGAAACTAAAAGAGTTGCCTAAAATAAGCAACTCTTTTAAAAATTAATTGTTTTTTTACATCAGCATACCACCGCAAACGTTTATAGTTTGTCCTGTTATATAAGATGACATATCTGACGCTAAGAATATTGTTAAATTAGCAACATCTTGTGGAGTCCCTCCTCTTTTTAAGGGAATTGAATTCCTCCATTCTTGTACAATTTTCTCGTCTAAGGCTTTTGTCATATCCGTTTCAATAAATCCTGGAGCAATAGCATTGCAACGAATGTTTCTTGAGCCTAATTCCTGAGCAATAGACTTTGTAAATCCGATTAACCCCGCCTTTGACGCTGCGTAATTTGATTGTCCTGCATTTCCACTTCTTCCAACTACAGAAGACATATTTATAATACTTCCTTTTCTCGCTTTTAGCATAGGTCGCATGACAGCTATTGTTAAATTAAACGCAGACTTCAGATTGATAGTAATAACGTCATCCCATTGTTGCTCTGACATTCTCATCAAAAGTGTATCTCTTGTGATACCGGCATTATTAACCAATGCGTCAATAGTGCCAAATTCTTCAATTACCAAGTCAATTAGTACTTGTGCCTCATCAAATTTCGCCGCATCGGATTTAAATCCTTTTGCCTTAACTCCGTTTGCAGACAGCTCAGCTTCGAGCGCTTTTGTTGTTTCGTCTTCAAATAGATAAGTAAAGGCGATTGAAGCTCCTTGTTTTGCACATTCCTGTGCAATTGACTTACCAATGCCTCTAGCGGCCCCAGTTATTAGTATTACTTTGTCCTGTAATAATTTCATTTACTCTAGTTTATTAATATGTACAAAGATAGCATTTATGTAAAAAAGGAAGGACAGGTTAAAATAGGATTTATTAACTTTTTACTAACTACATGACAAAAATTATAAACAATTGATTATCAATAAATTAAGTCTTAAATTTCTTGTTTAAAACCTTGA
>JBDNIA010000278.1:0-3228 GCA_041688525.1 Crocinitomicaceae bacterium
AAACATCTTGTTAAACCCTCAAAATCAATCAAATGTAAACGCTTTTGATTTTTTGTCATGTAGTTAGCTTATTTAAATAAAATTTCACTTGCTTTTAAAAGTAATATTTCATTTCTTTATATTTCAAACAACAATTAATTGCCTTATGAAAAGAATTTTACAAGCTGGAATATTTTCAGCATTAGCAGCAACTTTAATTTTAAGTTCATGCTCAAGAGATAATTCAGTCGCTTCAAACCACAGTATTCAAAAGAGAAAATATACTAACGGTTACCATGTTCATTTTAATGGTCTGAAAAAATCTCAAAATGAAAAAGAAAATAGGCCTGCTGAAACTGAGTACAAAAAAGTCAATTCTAATGACAATTTGTCAAGTGAAAATGTAGCTACAAATTACACTTTTGTAGAAAATATTGAATCAACACAGGAGGTTTCTGTAGCTCAAACATATAAAGAGGCATCACCAACTAAAGTGAAAAGCAACAAGAAAAGCCACGAAAAACAATTAAAGCTTGCTTTATCTATACATACAGCAGAAAAGGAGATAAAAAGTAACTTCAATGCTATTAAAAAGCTATCGAAAACAGATTCTGTCAACAAAAAAGCCAATACTTCGCTCGAACCAATCGTTTATGTTTTACTTTGCTTATTGATTCCTTTTCTTGCAGTCGGATTTGCGACAGATTGGAATTTGAATGACGTACTGTTAAATATACTTCTTTGCATATTATGCGGAATTCCCGGAATCATTCATGCATTTATAGTTTGTTATAGAAAGGGTGTCATCTAGAAAAGTAAAACATGTAATAATCTTAGCAGCACTATTGACAATACCACTAGTGCTGCTTATTTTACCCGCAGACTATTTTGATACTGGTGAAAGTATTTGCTTATCAAAACAGTTGTTAAATACAGAGTGCCCTGGGTGCGGAATGACTCGTGGTATTATGCACATAATACATTTCGAATTTCTGAAAGCTTGGAGCTATAACAAATTGACTTTCATTGCACTTCCGATATTACTCTATTATTGGATTCAGTTGATAGTCAAAAATTGGAAAAGGGTCAAGGAATAAAAGTCATAATTATGCTAAAATGATTCTATACCTATTAGTAGTAATACTCTTGCAACTTATTTTTATTAAGAGTTAAAACAAAATGTAAATATAAATTCATGGAAAAATCATTATTGTCTACCATAAAAAACTTTACTATATTTTTTTTTGGTAGCCTAGCTTAGACATAGGGTATTTTGATGATTTAATGGATTTGTTGCTAACAACAACACCATATATCGATTTATTAAAAGAACGCGTTAAATAGACCAAAATGCACATTTCAAAAGGCCTAAGTTTTAGCGTTGAAACTTCGTGCTTTTGAATACTATTAATACTTCATTTACTATTATTTCACACTTCTTCTCAACAAAACATTCGGACGATATCGATCTTCACCATATTCTTGGAACAAATCTTCTAATTGAGCAAGTACTTTTTCTAAGCCAATCTCATCTGCCCAAGCGAGCAAACCTTTTGGATAATTTACACCTTTGGTCATGGCCTTGTCTATGTCTTCCGCCGAAGCAACTTGCATCAATACTGCATCAAATGCTTCATTGATGAGCATGGCTAGAATTCTGTCTACTATTTTCTGACCCAAAATCGAATCACGATTTGGCTCCGGTATTAATGCTCCTTCTGAATAATCAAAATATCCTCTACCCGACTTGCGTCCGTAATAACCAGCTTCGTTGTGTCTTCGTTGTGTTAGAGATGGTTTGAAACGTGGATCGTAATAAAATGCCTCAAAAACAGATTCAGTTACAGCGTAGTTTATGTCGTTTCCAATATAGTCCATTAAAGTAAACGGTCCCATTTTGAAACCACCTAATTCTGTCATTGCCCAATCAATCGTTGCAAAGTCCGCAATTCCTTCTTCGTAAATACGCAAAGCTTCACCATAAAAAGGTCGAGCCACACGGTTAACGATAAATCCAGGTGTGTCTTTGCAAACAACTGTTATTTTCCCCCAAGCGTCAATTAAGTCTTTGGCGATTTTCAAAGTTGCTTCACTCGTCTGAACTGCTGGAATGATTTCAACCAAAGGCATTAAGGGTGCTGGATTGAAAAAATGAATTCCAATAATTCGGTCAGCATTTTTCAATGAAGAACCAATTGAAGCAATGGAAAGTGAAGAAGTATTGCTCGCTAAAATGCAATCTTTTGAAACGATACTTTCCATTTTAGAAAAAACTTGATGTTTTACCTCTAGTTTTTCTACGATTGCCTCGATTACCAAATTGCAACGTTTGAAATCTGAAATATCCGTTGAATATGAAATACGCCCTTGAATATTGATCTTATCGTCGGCAGAAATTTTTTCTTTCTCAACCAAACGCGCAAGAATTTTATCAAGACTTGATTCTGATTTGTCGAGCATTTCTTGGTTTACGTCCACTAATATTGTTTCGTGTTCGTTTTGAGCTGCTACTTGCGCAATACCTGAGCCCATTGTTCCGGCTCCTAAAATTCCTATTTTCATATCTTTGGACTTTGGACTGATGTGGTCAAGAGTCAAGGCTAACCTTTTTCTTTTCGCTTACAGTCTTGTAATATTATGCTAATTTTCTATTCTAACCGCCAATCGTACGCCGATTTGCTTGTGTTTCCACTATTAAGTAGGTGATTTACAACCCAAATAAATCTTGAATTAAGAACAATTATGTTTCCAATTCATAAGACGATGAAATGGAAACATTAAACAGCTCTAAACATTCTTCACTTTGTCTCCGTAAGTCCTGAATCCTCTTTTATTTCCCTTTAAAAGCTGGTTTTCTTTTTTCTATAAATGCTGCCGTTCCTTCTTTGAAATCGTAAGATTGACCCGCTTCAGTTTGCAATTTTCCTTCAACTTCTAACTGATCAGCCAAATTATTCGTCAATGATTGATTTAGTGCGCGCTTTGTTAGACCTAGTCCAAGAGTTGGCATTTGAGCTAAATTTTCAGAAAGTTCCTTTACTTTAAGTTCAAAATCTTCATCAGGAATGGCTTTATGAATCATATTCATTGCAGCAGCCTCAATCGCCATGACTTTTTCACCTGTCATCATTAACGCAGATGCTTTTTGTAAGCCGACTAAACGAGGCAAAATGAAAGTACCTCCAGAATCTGGGATTAGACCAATTTTTGAAAATGCTTGAATGAAAGACGCTGATTCTTTGGCTAAAA
>JBDNIA010000279.1:0-6326 GCA_041688525.1 Crocinitomicaceae bacterium
AAATTTCGCCCAGCGATATCGGCTAGGTTTTAAAGAACGAACGCTTTTGTTGGCGGCTGGCGCAGCTGCAGGTATTGCGTCTGCATTTAATGCCCCAATTGCCGGTGTAATGTTTGCTTTTGAAATTTTGTTGACTGGTTTGGTATTTACGGATTTCATACCTTTAGTCATAGCAGCCATTTGTGGGAGTTTACTTTCTCGATTTTTATTGAATGAAGATGCGCTGTTTAATTTTGATTCTCGCGTGCTTTTTGATTATACCAACATCTCCTATTTTATAATTTTAGGAATTCTATCCGGACTATACGCAAGATATTTTCTTGTTGTAGGTCAAAAGGTGCATAGTTTTTTTGAGCGATTTGGAAAGAAAGTTATTCTGAAAGCTTTGGTTGGTGGAATATTGCTCTCGCTATTATGTGTTATTTTCCCTCCTTTATATGGAGAAGGTTACCTTAATATTCGGATGCTTAACGAAGGAGAAATGGACACAATGATCCATGAAAGTTTGTTTCGCTACTTTGATCCGAATCAGTGGGTTATTTTGGCTTTCCTTGTGCTTTCGATTTTATTCAAAGCTTTTGCCACAAGTATTACGCTAAGCTCAGGTGGAAACGGTGGAAACTTCGCCCCGTCTTTATTTGCAGGTGGAATGTTAGGCTTCTTGTTTGGTTATGTTCTAATGTTACTCGGATTCAAAGATGTCCCAATCACAAACTACATGCTCGTCGGAATGGCAGGAGTAATGGCTGGTGTTATGTATGCTCCACTGACAGCCATTTTCTTAATTGCGGAATTAAGCGGGGGTTATGATTTGTTTATTCCTTTAATGACAGTTGCTATTATTTCATCTTCACTTAATCGTTACTTTTCTCCTATAAATCCTGTTTACGTTAAATTGGCTGAAGAAGGAAAAATATTTACCACTAGGCAAGATCAGAATATTCTTTCTCAGATCTCTTTGAAATCTTGTATGAATCAGTCTACTGTAATCGTGTACACTTCTGAATCGATGGATGAGGTACTCCAGAAATATAGAAATAGCGATGAAAATACATTCGCTGTTGTGGATGTAAATAATCTGTATTGGGGGATATTAAATCGCGAACAATTACGACCTTTTCTTCTTGGCAGTAAGGACATGACCGAAACAAGTGTTAGTAAACTTACAATAAGTGCGGCATTTGAGATTCGAGAAAAAGATACGATTATGCGCGTAATAAAAATGTTTGACGAAGCAGATGTATGGCAATTACCCCTTTTAGATGAGCAAAGAAATTTTTTGGGCTTCGTTAGCCGCTCAAGTATTTTGAAAAATTACCGAAGTCTTCTTAAAAGCTTTTCGGAGTAATAGCTCATTTTCCTGACTAATTCTTCCACCTCCTCGTTTGTGTTGCTTAACGTTATTTCCACTTTTGAGTTAAACAGAGGATTAGTATACAACTATCGGGGATTCGATTAATTCCAATAAAATAAAATACCTCACCTTTGTTTCATAAATTTAAGAAATAAGATTATGACAAATACAGATAAGTCAAAGCCAGTAATGGTTACAGGAGCAAACGGTTATGTTGCGAGTTGGCTCGTGCTAAAATTACTTGACGAAGGAATGACGGTTCATGCCGCTGTTCGTGATCCTCAGAATGAAAGAAAAGTGGGACATTTGAAAGATGCTGCATCAAAATCCAAAGGTTCGCTGAAGTTTTTTAAATCAGATTTATTGACGCAAGGAGCTTACAAAGAAGCGATGGAAGGTTGTGAAGTCGTTTTTCATACAGCTTCACCTTTTGTTTTGGATGTGAAAGATCCACAGAAAGATTTAATAGATCCAGCGCTGAAAGGAACAGAAAATGTTTTGTCATCTGTTAACGAAACTGCTTCCGTAAAAAGAGTTGTTTTGACCAGCAGTTGTGCAGCCATTTATACAGATTCTATTGATTGCAAATTGGCACCAAATGGCGTTTTGACGGAAGAAATCTGGAATACAACGTCTTCTTTGAGCTATCAACCCTATTCTTATTCAAAAACCGTGGCTGAGAAAAAAGCTTGGGAAATGAACAAGGCACAAAGTAACTGGGATTTAGTGACAATCAATCCTAGCTTTGTTATGGGACCAGCGTTAAATCCTAAGGATACTACATCAGAAAGCATGACAATAGTGAAACAACTGGGTGATGGAACCATGAAAATGGGCGTACCAAAAATGGGCGCTGGAGTAGTTGATGTTCGCGATGTTGCTGAAGCTCACTTTCAAGCAGGTTTTAGACCGGAAGCAAAAGGTAGGTATATAACGAGTGCGCACAATTCTAACTTTTTAGAAATGAGTCAGGTACTTTTACCTAAATTTGGGGATAGATACCCATTGCCGAAAAAAGCCTTGCCGAAATGGTTGTTAATGCTTGTTGGACCGATGGCAAATAAGTTGTTTACGCGGGATTTTATTAGAAACAATGTAAACATTCCTTTCAATGCAGATAACTCAAAAATTAAAAATGAATTGGGGATTACATTTCGATCATTAAAAGAAACGATGGAAGAAACATTCCAGGTTTTGGTTGATCAAAATATGCTAAAGTCGAAATAATATTTCAGCAATGGAAAATGTACATCATATTGAAACGATTAGTGAGCTAAATGAAATGCTCAATCAAGATAAACCGAAGCATCCTCTGGTTTCCGTTATTGATTTTTCGAAAGTAGAAAATTACGGAGATGAAGATTTAAAACTTAGCAACGGTTTCTATTCATTGATGTTCAAAAATAATTGCCACAATAAATTTAAATATGGTAGAGAATATTTTGATTTCCAGGAAGGAACTTTAATTTGTATTGCGCCTCATCAAGTTGCTAGCATTGATAGCGAACCCAAACCTTTGAATGATGTCTCAGGTTGGGGTTTGTTTTTTCATCCAGATTTGATTCACGGAACATCGTTAGGAGCAAAAATGAAAGAGTATTCCTTCTTTTCGTATGAAATGAATGAAGCTTTGCATCTTTCTGTCAGTGAGAAAGAAAATCTGCAGAACTGTGTTGCGAAAACAGAATATGAACTTTCATTGAATATTGATCAACATAGTCAAACGCTTATCGTTTCAAATATTGAATTGTTGCTGAATTACTGCTCGCGTTATTACGACCGACAATTTATAACGCGTAAGACAAATAATAAAGATGTATTAGCCAAATTTGAAAAAGTACTTCAGGCTTATTTTTCGTCTAAAGAAATACAAAATAAAGGCTTGCCCAGCGTCAAGTATTGCGCTGAGCAACTCTTTTTATCTTCAAATTACTTGGGCGATTTGTTAAAGAAAGAAACAGGTAAAAACGCTCAAGAACATATTCATTACTATATAATTGAAGAAGCAAAGAATCTATTGCTATCTTCAAATTCTTCCGTTAGCGAAATTGCTTTTCAACTCGGATTTGAATACCCACAATATTTCAGCAAACTTTTCAAAACTAAAACAGGCATTTCACCAGCGGCTTATCGGCAGTTGAATTAGACGATTTGTTTCAGTTTCGAAAAAGGTGAAGCGATGAATTATTTAGGTGTTGGACGACATTGAAAATAAATTATTACTAAATTATAGGTTTGAAAATGATAACGATACACCGTTATTTAGGTTTTTTCTTGGCGGGAATACTATTCATATATGCTTTGAGCGGAATTGTTTTAATTTTTCGAGATAGTGACCTTTTCACAGTTGAAGAAAAAACTGAAGTAACTATTCCGTCAGGAATGCCACTGAGCGACTTAGGTAAGGCTCTTGAAATAAAACGCTTTCAAATTGATCACATTGAAGGCGATATCGTCTATTTTAAAGAGGGAACTTATAATCAATCGACAAGAAAAGCGAATTTAACAGTTCGTGAATTACTTTTTGTTTTGGATAAAAAGATGCATTTACACAAGGCGAAAAGCAATGAACTGTTGATGTTCTTGAATATCTTGTTTGGACTTTCGCTTTTTTTTTGTGATTTCCCCATTCTAGATGTTTCTTTCTGGAACCAATGTTTTCAAAAAAGGAATGTTTTTCGGGCTTGGAGGATTCGTTTTTGCGCTAATTCTTTTGTTTGTTTAACAGAAAAACAGTTGGTTTTTTATAAATATTTGTGTGAACCATCGCAAGTTGGCATTCGTTTAGAATGTCCACAAACACAATCGTGGAAACCTTGTCCTTTTAATATCCGTTCAGTGTATTGCTCAATTCTTGACGTACGTGTAGCAGATTGCTTTGCAGCGGAAAAATAGATTTTATAACCACGTTGTTTGCCAGGTGTCAATCCTTCAAAAGCAGTTTTAAAAACAGAATCTTTGTTTAATTTCTGAATTAACTCCTCAGGAAAATCTAAGTTTTTACTTTTCGTCATTTCAACCTTCAACCCGGCATTGTCTATTTCAATGGCTTCATAAATGTAAGCTTTCAAAACAGCTTCCAATTCTATTATTTGTTGAACAGAAGTGAACTTCGCCATTTTCATCGTTTGTGAATTTTCTCCTGGAGAAACCAAAATCCCATTCTCGTCTTTTAGTAAAACACCTTTGAAAAAACTTAAAGTAACGTACGCTTTAAATTTCCCGATAAGAATAAGGTTGCTTTTTTGCAACATAAAACAAGGAACTCGCCATTTCAACACTTCCGTCAATCCACAATCCAACAATATAGTTTGTAGCATCGCCATTTCAGCTTGCCATTTATCAGCATTTTGGATGTATTCGTCGACTTGGGTGTTCATATTTACTGGTATGTGTGTAAAGTTAGAGAAATATCAAAAAAAAGGAGAAATTAAACTGATTTTATAATTAGAACATTGGTAGAATCTGCAATAGTCAACAGAAAACTTTGCTTATATTGTTCTAATAAAAACAATTAGTATAAAAGCATTAAAATTTATTTGGAGTAAAATAATCGGGTTGTTAACACCTAAAAAATAAAGTGCAAATAGCATGGAGACTGACCCTTATTTATTAGAACGACTTCAAAATGCCATGCAATCGCGCGGATTAGTTTGGACTGGAATGTAGATAGAGAAGATGTGGATAATGTTTTGCGGATTGAGATTGGTGAAGGAGTTGAAGAAGCTAGGGTTTTGGGGTTTATTCGGGGTTGTGGGTTGATGTGTGAGGAATTGGAGTAGATGAAAATGTAAATTGCTTACGTCAACTATTCGCATAATTGCGTATCAATACGTATCATTTTTGTTTATCTTTGAATGAAATCAATTTGAGATATGCTAATGGCAAAAATTGGAATGGTCCAAATTCGAGTCATTAACTCTCTAAATTTCAATTTTTCCAAAGATATTGATCAATTTTACATAAAAATTTGTTGGGTTTGAAAATGATATTAGTTCTTGGAATACTTAAGTCGAAAAAATTCGTTAATGAATTATGACAAACCTTATCTCAATAAATAATTCATTTGAAAGCTATCAAAAACTTATATCGTTCTATCAAGAGATCAAGGATAAATTTTTTGATGATGTACATTTATCATTAAGTCATTTCTTTGCGGCCAACATGAGTGCTGCTTTAGGAGCTATATTGAATCAGTTTTCTGATAATATTAATGATATTCATTTTGATTATATGAGCTCGTCGATAGAAGCAATTTTGCAAAAAAATGATTTTTTGGCTTATTATGGAAAATCGTGAGCCTTAGACACGAACTGCACAACAATTAAGTACCAGAAACTAAATCCATCAGATGGAAAATATTTTAAAAATTATGTGATTGATGAGTTAATAGATGGTCATATTACAGATTTACCAAAAATGTCTATTGGCGCAAAAGAAAAAATAGTTGAAGCTATTTACGAAATCTTTGTCAATGCGCAGATGCATAGTGAAACGAAAAACATTTATACTTGCGGTCAGTTTTTCCCAAATAAGAACAGTATTGAATTTACAATTGTCGATACAGGAATTGGATTCAAAGAAAGAATAAATAATCGTTTTGATTCTAATTTGAGCTCAATTCAAGCTATAGAATGGGCAGTTCAAGATAGAAAAACAACAAAAGTTGGAGTCACTGGAGGTATTGGATTGGCAGTCTTACGAGAATTTGTTGAAATGAATGGGGGTAAAATGCAAATTGTAAGTCATGATGGTTTTTATCAATTTGATAAAGAAAGTGTTGACTCAAGAATATTTAATGGTAATTTTCCCGGTACAATTGTAAATTTGCAGTTCAGAACCGACGATAATAATAATTATTCGCTAAAAAGCGAAATAGATTACAACGATATATTTTAACACATGGAATCTTCAACAATTAGTATAATAAATACCATTGGCGACGTTTATGGCGTGGAGGCGGATGAAGGTC
>JBDNIA010000280.1:0-3000 GCA_041688525.1 Crocinitomicaceae bacterium
AAAACAGGGTTTACAATCAAACGACGACTTGAAAAAGATATTCGTTATTTCCGAGCCACTTTTCTTATTGATAAAAGATTCAACATTTTATCTTGAAAATAGTTTGACCAAAAATGGGAAGGAGAGGTCTAAGTTTTCAAAAAAAAAATTAGAAAAAGTAGCAGAGAAAATAATTCTTGTTGAATTAAATACTGCGGATCTGAGTGAATTAGAATCTATTCCTGGAATCGGCCCATTTTTCGCTAAAATGATTGTAAAGAAGAGAACAGAATTAGGAGGGTTTTTCGTTAAAGAACAATTGCAAGAAGTTTATAAAATGGAAGGTGAAAAATATCTTGAGATAGAAAAATATTTCCGGGTCAATCCACAGATCATTTCGAAAATCAACATTAATGAAGCTGCCATTGACGAGTTGCGCAAGCATCCTTACATTGAATATAAGGTAGCCAACAGCATTGTGATGATGCGTCAACAAAAAGGTACTTATAATTCAATAGACGAATTGAAGGAATCTGTTTTAATTAATCCAGAACTCTTTCAGAAACTAAAACCCTACGTATATTTGTAAATGTTATGTTAATAGAACGAGTAAAAGACGCTATTCGAGACGTCAAAGATTTCCCAAAGGAAGGTATAGTTTTTAAAGACATTACGCCAATAATGTTAGACGCGAAATTGTCAAATGAAATTGTAGAATTTCTATACAGTCGCTATGCAGATCATAATATTGATGCAGTAGCAGGAATTGAGAGTCGTGGTTTTTTATTTGGTTACCCATTGGCAATGCGTCTCGGGGTTCCTTTTGTCTTAATAAGAAAAACGGGAAAATTACCTTACGACAAAATTCAGCATTCATATGATTTGGAGTATGGAAGTGCCGAAATAGAAATGCATACAGATGCAATTAAACATGGTCAACGCATACTTCTTCACGACGATTTATTAGCTACGGGTGGATCAGCCGAGGCTGCAGCAAATTTGATAGCGAAATGTGGGGGAGAATTAGTTGGTTTTAATTTCTTAGTGGCTTTGGATTTTCTAAACGGGAACGAAAAACTAGAGAAATTTTCATCAAATATAGAAGCAATAATACACTATTAGTTCAAGCTTAAAATTAAATAAAAATGAATTTTGACCAAAACGAAAATCAAAAAATGATCGCACAAATGATACGCGATTTTGCTGAAAAAGAGATTAAACCTCATTTTATGGATTGGGATGAAACCCAAGAATTTCCGCTGCCAGTTTTCAAGAAATTAGGCGAATTAGGTTTAATGGGTGTTTTCATTCCTGTAGAATATGGAGGTTCAGGTTTTTCTTATTTTGAATATATAACCGTTATTTCTGAAATAGCAAAGGTATGTGGATCAATAGGATTGTCTGTTGCTGCACACAATTCACTATGTACTGGACATATATTCTACCACGGCAGTGAGGAACAAAAGAAAAAATATCTCCCAAAACTAGCTTCGGCTGAATGGATAGGTGCTTGGGGTTTAACAGAGACTGGGACAGGTTCTGATGCAGGTGGTATGAATACAACTGCTATTTTAGAGGGAAATGAGTGGGTTTTAAATGGTTCAAAAAACTTTATAACGCATGGAAAGTCTGGCGATGTCGCTGTTGTTATTGCGCGTACAGGAGAAAAAGGTGATTCTCGTGGAATGTCTGCTTTTATAATCGAAAAAGGAACTCCAGGATTTTCGGCAGGAAAAAAAGAAAATAAAATGGGTATGCGTGCATCTGAAACGTGCGAACTTATTTTTGACAACTGCCGCATTCCAAAGGAAAATTTAATTGGAGTTCAAGGTGAAGGGTTTGTGCAGTCTATGCAAATATTGGATGGAGGTAGAATCTCTATTGGCGCATTAGCATTAGGCATAGCAAAAGGAGCATATGAAGCATCCATAAAGTATTCCAAAGAAAGAGAGCAATTCGGGAAACCAATTGCACATTTTCAGGCTATTGGGTTTAAATTGGCAGATATGTCAACAAAAATTGAAGCAGCTGAACTACTTTTATATCAAGCAGCTTATTTAAAAAACAATAAGAAGAATTTGACCAAAGAATCCGCAATGGCAAAGTTGTATGCATCTGAAATCGCATGTGAAGTTGCAAATGAAGCTGTTCAGATTTTTGGTGGTTATGGATACACAAAAGATTTTCCAGTAGAAAAATTTTATAGAGACGCAAAGCTCTGCACAATAGGTGAAGGAACATCGGAAATTCAAAAGTTAGTGATTTCTCGAGAAATTTTAAAGTAAGTATTGTTCTTTCGTGAAATAGATGTACATTTGCCTCCTAAAATTGAATCAAATAAGTAAAAAAATATGTTAATAGTTCCAGTAAAAGAAGGTGAAAATATCGAAAGAGCGTTAAAGCGTTACAAGAAAAAATTCGATAAAACAGGCGTCATGCGAGAATTGCGTGCACGTAAAGAGTTTATTAAGCCTTCTGTTATTGATCGCCAGGACAATATCAAAGCTGCTTACAAACAAAGATTAAACAGCGCCGAATTGTAACATATTCTCAAAATATACGTTTAGAAGGAGACAGATATGTCTCCTTTTTTTATGCTCGAAAATTTCATATATTACCTCAAGGTCGAAAGACGATACTCTGAAAATACTCTGGTGGCTTACAGGAAGGATATTAACCAGTTCATGGAATTTACCACGATTAAGGATGACGAAGCCGTTAAAAAAATAAATTTCAGAGATGTACGTGCTTGGATAATTGAATTAAAAGATCATTCGTTAAGTAATAGAAGTATTAATCGAAAGCTTTCATCGCTTCGAGCCTTTTATAAATGGTTAAGAAAGGAAGGTGATGTTTTTGACAATCCTATGATGAAGATTTTAGCACCTAAAACGGAAAAAAGGCTACCTCATTTTGCAAAACAATCCGAATTAAAACAAATCCAAATAGAGGTTGCCGAAGACGACTTTGAGACATTTCGAGATCATGTCATTTTTGAAATCTTTTATCAAACAGGTATAC
>JBDNIA010000281.1:0-2010 GCA_041688525.1 Crocinitomicaceae bacterium
GGTTGGGATGGGACGTTTGGCGGCAGACTCATGCAAGATGGCGTTTATGCCTATAGTTCAGAGTTTCGCGAAAATGGTTTTACGAAGGTCTTTAGATCAAAAGGGAGTTTGAGTTTGATGCGGTAATTATTTTTGAATGGCTTGTTTTCTTTCTTATCCAAATCCCACACGCAACTGAAGACAGGAGATATGGATTTTTTGAAGAATTAAAAGATAACATCAATAAAAAAGCCTCGAAAACTTAATTTTCGAGGCTTTTTTTTTGTAGCTAATAAATTGCTATTCTTAATTCTTAAAAATGATTTTTCTATAAATTACAGTGACTAACATACTGTAAAAAGTAGATAGTAAAAGCATAGACAGCAGCGCCATAGTTGTAATTGTTTTCGGATTGTAGTTTACGTCAATATTCGTTTTTATTTGAGCAAAAATATCTTCCTTCTTCATCGTTTCAAAACTAGCATTGGAATCTTTGAATTTTTGAAATTCAACAGGATCCTCCATGGTTTTATTAAGCAAAGTTACCGCAGTGTCAATTTGATGTTGATTGTATTGCGGATTAATCGTGGCATAGAAAAAATAAATGAACAGGGAAACAACCAATGTGTAAGGAACAGCGGCTTTCAATCCGTTTTTAATATCACCCAAAGCACTTGTTTCTCCTTGCTTGTGTCGTTTTTCAAAATAAAGAGCCACAGCGACAGATGATAGTAAAAACAATATATTTATCGACACCGTAGGTATAATACTTGCTGGAAGTGGATCCATTAAAAAGGAAACATATTTTACGAGGCACCAAGCCAACGCAAAACCAATTCCGATTTTTATCGTTTTACTCATTTCTATTGAATTTAACTGTTCATTGAGGCTAGAAATTCCTCATTTGAACGTGTTCCATTCATGTTGTTTTTGACAAATTCCATAGCTTCGATTGGATTCATATCCGCAAGAAACTTCCGCAACACCCAAATGCGTTGAAGTGCTTCTTTTCCTAATAATAAATCTTCGCGACGCGTACCTGAGGCCAAAATATCGATTGCTGGATAAATTCTGCGATTTGAAATCTTTCGATCCAATTGCAATTCCATATTACCCGTTCCTTTAAATTCTTCGAAGATTACTTCGTCCATTTTAGAACCAGTATCTGTTAACGCGGTTGCGATAATAGACAGTGAACCTCCATTTTCTATTTTTCGAGCTGCACCAAAGAAACGCTTAGGTTTATGTAAGGCATTTGCATCGACACCACCAGAAAGCACTTTTCCTGATGCTGGTGAAACAGTATTGTATGCACGAGCTAAACGAGTAATGGAGTCCAAAAGAATACAAACATCATGACCGCATTCAACCATTCGTTTTGCTTTTTCTAAAACCATATTGGCAACCTTCACATGTCGGTCTGCTGGCTCATCAAATGTTGACGCAACTACTTCTGCACGAACGCTTCTTGCCATATCTGTTACTTCCTCAGGACGTTCATCAATTAATAGAACAATAAGGTAAGTTTCTGGATGATTTGCGGCAATAGCATTAGCTACGTCCTTCAATAACATGGTTTTACCCGTTTTCGGTTGTGCCACAATCATACCGCGTTGACCTTTGCCAATAGGTGCAAAAAGATCCATAATTCGAGTTGACATGCTCTCATTTTCATGACCTGTCAGTTTGAATTTTTCATCTGGAAATAATGGAGTCAAGTATTGAAAAGGAACGCGGTCTCGTATATAAGAGGGGTGGCGTCCATTTATGCTTTCAACCTTCACCAATGGAAAGAATTTTTCTCCTTCGCGCGGCGGACGTATAGTTCCTTTAACCGTGTCTCCAGTTTTTAAACCAAAAAGTTTGATTTGGCTTTGAGAAACATAAACATCATCCGGAGATGGCAAATAATTATAATCTGATGAACGTAAAAATCCGTAACCGTCTTGAATTTCTTCTAAAACACCTTCAGCCGAAACAATCCCAACTAAATCGAAAGCATCGTCATCTTTTTGTGGTTGACGTTGATCA
>JBDNIA010000282.1:0-32893 GCA_041688525.1 Crocinitomicaceae bacterium
AGATCATATAAATTGTAGTGCTGACTTAGATACATTTAGTAAGTCAGCTCCTATGTCAGATGTTAAATTTGAAGGTGAATTATTTCTTTCCAACTATACTAGGTTTATGAAAATTGGATATAAGTAATCTTACACTCAGACAGCTCCAGACCGAAAGTGCCCGTGCGATAAGTACTATGGAAGCTACAAACAATAACATATATCAGTTTAATAAACAAGCACATCATAATAGTCAAAATTGGTACACCGCGGTTATTAAATGGTATGTAGAGCAATATGGAGACTTACCTAGCAAAGTAGGTCCAGGCAAAGATGTAGTGTTAGTACTGGAATGACAATGAACATAATTAAAATTTTAAAAGAAAATAAAAAATCTATAATTGAGCAATCAGTAGAATGGATTAAAAAATCTTATCCTAATCGTACTACTGAATTTGAAAAGTGCTATAGAGATATTGGTTATGTGTATGATGCATGGATATATGATTTAGAAAATACTAATACTGCTAGAACACAGAATATTACCAGTAGATTTTGGAACAGAGGAAAGTCTCAGTTAAGAACAACTGATGTTGAAGTAAAAACTTATAAAATAATTAATACTTTGATAAACGAAATTTGTCCGTCTGTTGAAGTTGATAGCTTAGTATCTATTACAATAAACAATATTTTAAATAAACCAATTTATGAATTAGGGTCTTTTGAATATCTCGCAAATAATAGAATCAATACATATAATTGGACAGATCAAATACCTGAACAGCATTTAATAGATGATATTGTAAGAGGTATACACAACTACGTGCCAAGTAAACAACGCCGAGTTAGATATGACTTGCGTATTATTCCTACACATACGCTGCCTGAGTTACAACAAAAGATGTATAAAGGCACTGAAGCAGATCCGGGTAATCCAAAATCAAGATATAATCCTCAGGTACTTGCACCTTATGTTCTTGCCTTTGGCATTAGAGGAACTCCGCAAGACGGAGTTGATAAAAATTACTATCTCTATGAAGCAGGAGTTGAAATAGGGCTTGCAGCAATGTATGTTAGTCTTGCTGCTCCTGCTGTTGGATTGGCTGTTGGATTTTGTGCTTGTATACAAAATGATAACGACATGGTCGAGGATATTGGAATACATCCTCAATTATATTTAGGAATTGGTTATAAATCTGAGGCTCTTACATATCATTGCCCGGTATATAACGCCGAAGCTGGCATACCAGATAGCAATGATTATAAAAAACCTCCTATAGAAGAATACATAAAATATGTATAAGTATGAAGATATAAAAGCAATTCATCTTGAAGTAACTCAAAATTGTCAAGCTAGTTGTCCTATGTGCGACCGCAATATGAATGGCAAAGGTATAAACCCTCATATCAACTTAGATGAACTTTCATTAGAAGATTGCAAAAAAATATTCTTGCCAGAGTTTATTGCACAGCTTAACACAATGTATATGTGTGGAAACTTAGGTGATCCTATTGTTGCTCGTGATACCTTAGAAATATTCAAGTACTTCCGTGAACACAATACTAACATGTGGCTGAGCATGAATACAAATGCAGGAGCAAAGAATGAACAATGGTGGAAAGAACTTGCAGGAGTTTTTGGAAGGACAGGAGCCGTTATTTTTAGTGTTGACGGCTTACGCGATACTAACCATATCTATCGTCAAGGCGTTGTATGGGACAATGTAGAGCGTAACATGAAGGCGTTTATTAGTGCAGGCGGCAGAGCTCGTTGGGACTTTTTAATATTTGAACACAACCAACATCAAGTTGAAGAAGCAGAAACACTTGCTAATGCGTGGGGCTGCGAAAAGTTTATGAAGAAAAAGACAGGCCGTTTTATTACACAAGATTCAAAGAAAAAAGAATCGCACCAAGCAGTTGACAAAAAAGGAAAAGTGGCGGCAGAATTAAAAAAACCTGATATTAAATACCAAAATAATGCATTAAAGACTCAAGAAAAAGTAGAAAAGAAATATAATAGTATGGATGCATACTATGATAGAGCTCCTATTATTTGTAAAGTAAAGAAAGACAATAGCTTGTTCATTACAGCAGAAGGTCTAGCATTGCCTTGTTGTTGGACAGCCGGGCGAATGTACAAATGGTGGCACAAAGATCCTAAGGTAGAACAGATATGGGACTTTATTCCTAATAAGGGTGCGTTAGATGCACGTAACGGATTAGCAGCAGTATTTGACACAGGTATATTTGATAGTATACAAAGCAGTTGGAGCAAGTCTAGTTGTGCAGACGGCAAACTAAAAGTATGTGCTATGAAATGCGGATCCGAGTTTGATCCTTTTGCAGAACAGTTCAAATAAGTACTTACATGACAGATAAAAAGTATCCTTCAAAGACGTTTTGCCTTCTACCGTGGGTACACCTTAGTACGAGACCTGATGGTAGTATGCGAGTATGCTGCACTGCTAACGCTAGTAGTGTCGGTGCTACTAATGACAAAGAACATGGTGGCCAAGTGGGCATCCTTAAAACAGACGACGGCAAACCCAACAACTTAAACGTTAGTGACTTTGAAACAGCATGGAACAGCAAATACATGAAAAATGTACGCAAACAAATGCTTGCAGGCGAAAAGCCACCTAGCTGTTTAAAATGTTATAAAGAAGAAGCAGCCGGGCACCGTAGTAAGCGACAGTGGGAAACACACTATTGGAGTCAACGTGTTGATCTTGATAAAATACTTTCTGATACACAGCCCGACGGCGAAGTACCGCCCAACTTAGCATACATTGATTTGCGGTTTGGGACAAAGTGTCAACTTGCATGTATTATGTGTAGCCCACATGACAGTAGTGGATGGATTAAAGATTATAAAGCAATCTTTCCTAGTGTAAAAAATGAATCACTTAAAGAAATTATGCAGTGGCAGGATAAAGGTAGTACTAACGGCAGTAGTTATAACTGGCACAAACAGAATCCTACATTTTGGAAACAGTTTTACGAGCAAATGCCTAGTATGCAACAGATTTACTTTGCTGGCGGCGAAAGTCTCATTATTGAAGAACACTACGAGATACTCGAATACGCTATTAAAATGGGTTATGCAAAAGATCTAGAACTTCGTTACAATTCAAACGGTGTTGAGTGGCGGGATGATTTGTTTGACTTGTGGAAAGAATTTAAGTTAGTACGTTTCCATTACAGCATAGACAGTATCAAAGAAATGAATGACTACATTCGTTATCCTAGTAAGTGGAGTCGTCAAGAAGAAGTATTCCATTTGTTAGATACACAAACTAGTGACAATGTCGAAGTTACTATTGCATGTGCAGTACAAGCACTAAATGTATATTACTTGCCAGACTTTATTCAATGGAAGCTAGAGCAGAAGTTTAAGAAAGTTAACATGTGGCCATTTGGTGCAGGCGGAATTAGTCAGCACTTTGTATATTGGCCTGCACATTTAAATGTTAAAAGTTTGCCTGCAGATTTTAAAGCTAAGTGTAGAGTAAAATACGAAGCATGGTATCCTTGGTGGGAAGCAAACTGGGAGTTAGGCATTCCAGAATGGCACAAAGGTAAAGTAGATTATGAAAAATTCCGCAGTGCAGAATATGGCATTAAACGCCTTGACGGCATACTTAGCTTTATGGAGAGCGAAGACTGGAGCCAACGCTTGCCTGAGATGCAGGAGTTTTTAGGACTATGTGATAATCAGCGTGGAAATACTTTTGCAGAAACATTTCCTGAAATGAAAGATATTTTTAATGTTAGCGAATATTAATAGAGCAGAAGACATTGCAAATCATAAAAGTTATAAACTTGAGTATGAACATTGGCTTGCTAATCTAAAGGAATCAAGCGTACAACAAAACATAGCAGAACATTTTCAAAAAGCAGAAGTATTTGATGAAGCATTTACTGAAGAAGAAATTAGTTGGATGTACGGATATGCATTTAGTCGTTGCAATACAGTAAGACACAACGATAACGGTACAATGTTTATAAGCGGTAACCTACAGGGAGTATACGAAAAGTTTGCAGATCGTATTAATCAAATGGTACCGGGTGCAGAAACATCACCTGTTGTCGGAGGCAATTTCTTTATTACGCCTAGTCAGTATGGGTTACACAACGATAGTACTAGAGAATCAGATTGGAAAAATAGTTTAACTAAAACTCCTATAGATCACAAGGGCCGCAAATATGTACCCTGGCGTAATATTATTATTCCATTGTTTACTGCACCTGCTAACATAGAAAGCCATGCTGTGTTTTTTGATCAGCGCCATGTTGATTTTGCCCATGTATACCATCACGGTAAAAAACCAGAACAAACTGTTGCAACAACATATCCCATTGTAGATAATCATGTTGACATTAATTTTTATTTGTTAGATGGCACAGTACAAGATAAAACATCAAATCTTATAAACTATAACAAAGAACATTACGATGAATATTTGTACTACACTCCTTACAAACGCTTAACAGGATTAACACCTGAACTAACTTGCGAGTGGAAACCTCGTGCTCCTATTGTGTTTGATGCTGTGCAATTGCATGCAACAAATAAAGGTCGTCCGAATAATCATTGGACAACTAAAATGGGACTGTTACTAACGTTTCTCAGAGAGATAAAATGAATTTAGATACCGTTTGTCCTGCTGTATGGGATCACCTATGCGTAAACACAATGGGGAAAAATCGTTTATGTTGTAATGCTGTTACACAGGACAAAGATAAATTTATCGGCAATCTCGACAAGCACTGGAATGATCTAAGAGATGGTGTTAAGAAAGAAATGTTGGCCGGCAACCGTCCAGAGATTTGTAAAAGTTGTTGGAAAAAAGAAGAATCTGGAATATCTAGTTTACGAGATCAGTTTGTTAAAAATTATAAGAATCAAGGTATCTGGGATAAATTTGTAGATGACATTCCTACAACAAAAAAATATCCAGTAGAACTTGATCTAAAATTAGGAAATTATTGTAACCTAAGTTGTAGAATGTGCAATAGTTATAGTAGTAGCGGTGTTGCAAATGAATTTCAAAAAATACTTAAAGAAACTGGTGTTGATCTAGGACTAGACGAGCACGAAAAAACCTTTGTTCAAAACAAATGGTATCTCCAAGAAGAGTTTGTAGATTCGATAAAAGACATGATTGCAAATGGGTTGCGTCATTTAAAATTTACAGGCGGGGAACCTCTAATGGTTCCCAGCGTAAAGAAACTAATTGACTATTGTGTTGATAACGATTTTGCTAAAAACATTAATCTAATGATAATAACAAATGTAACACTAATAAATGACGAATGGATTGGCCTATTTAAAGCATTTAAATTTGTGAACATTATTTGTAGTATAGACGGTATAGGCGATACTTTCGAATATATAAGACATCCTGCAAATTGGAATGATGTCAACAGTAAGTTGCAAAAGTTGTCTAAAGTGCAGACTGAACAGTTGGTAACTTCAACTACATTTACACTACAAGCATATAACATTCTTGAAATTAAAAATATAGTAGAGTTAGCTAAACAATATAATTTCCATATTAATGTTATTCCATTGGATGCACCTGCGTACTTAGATGTGCGAAATGTTCCGCAGGATCTTAAAGATGAAGCATTAAGACAAATTAATACTTTAAGTGAGTTAGACAATAAAAAGTTTAGTAAGTTTCTTAAAGACGTAAAAAATAAAATTAATCAACCGACTAACGAAGATAACAGTAAACAATTTATAGAAGTAACTAAATTAAAAGACACATATAAAAAACAAAGTTTTGCCACAATGGAGATATCGAAGTATTATGACTCAATCTAAAACATTCTGCGCATTACCGTGGATGCATCTTGCTACTAATGCAAGCGGCAATCTTCGTGTGTGCTGCAACAGCACTCCGGGTAAAAACTTTATCACTAAAAAAGACGGCACCCCTTATAAACTACAACGAGACGACTTACAAGAAGCATGGAATAGTGAAGTATATACTACTATTCGTAAGCAGTTACTTGCTGGCGAACGTCCTGAAATGTGTACACGTTGTTTTAGAGAAGAAGATGTTGGCATTAAAAGTGCTAGACAAAGTTGGAACAACAAGTGGAAAGAAGAGAAAGAGTACACTGTTGATGCTCCCTTTAACATAAAGTATGTTGACCTACGGTTAGGAAACTTGTGTAATTTAAAATGTCGCATGTGTAATCCGTATGCAAGTAACATGTGGGTTAAAGAATGGAACCTAGTTGAAACTGCACTAAGTGAAAGCGAATACAAGCGACTTAGTAGTATGGACTGGCCGGAGCACGAAAAGACTTGGGAAAACTTGTTTAGTATTGCACACACTGTTGACGAAATATACTTAACTGGCGGCGAACCTACAGTTATTAAAGAACAGCAGAAATTATTAGATTACTTTATTGACAACGGTACTGCAAAGGATATACGTCTAAAGTACAATACTAATCTAGTTAAACTACCGCCTTGGTTACTTGAACGATGGATTCACTTTAAGCGAGTACAACTTAATTGTTCAATAGATGCAACAGGTGCATTAGATCATTATATTAGACATCCTAGTAAATGGGATACGATTGTAAAGAACTTTGAAAAGGTTAGGCAACTGCCTAACGCAGGCATTGAAATACACTGCACAGTACAAATGTACAATATACTAAGACTGCCTGAACTAATAGACTGGGCTAATCCGTATGGACATAGAATATACTTCAACATTCTCAATCATCCAGAAGAATTAAACATTAGAGTATTACCTAAACATTTAAAAGATCAAGCCGCTGCACAGTTGCAACCTTACTTGCATTTAGATAAAGTGCAAGGTATTATTGATTATATGTATGCTGAGGATTGGACCGCTAAGTACGATAAGTTCTTGTCGTACACTGCTGCGCTAGATGCAAGCAGAGGTGAAAACTTATTTGATCTTGTACAGGAGTTTAAAGATTCCTAAGTGTTATTTTTTAGAAAATCATGCATGTATAACAGTTGAAAGAATATATTAAAAAAACAGATACTGCTCAAAATATTAGAATTAATAATTATATTCCTAACTTAGCAAAATATCTTGACTAAACTTAAAAAATGTAGTATAATAAAAATATGACTGAAGATTTAAAATGGAGTAATTATGACTTCACTAAGATACCATTCGACGATATCGTCAGTGTGGGTCAACGAACTCTCTTATATCGAGACCTCTTCACGGTCAGCTGGTTACTTGGACGATTTTGTAACTACAAGTGTAGCTACTGCTGGCCTTATGCAAGAAGCGATAAAAAAGACCACAGGCCTACCGAGCTATGTCTCAAAACAATTGACGAAATAAAAAGACAGGCACGTGATAACGGTTTTAACAGTTTTCACTTTAGTCTTAGTGGTGGTGAGCCAACATTCCACCCTGGGTATCTTGATATTCTTTCTCATCTTGCTAATGACGTTAATAACACTAATTATACTAGTGTACACATGACAACAAACATGTCACGTAATATGAAGTGGCATGAAGAATATGTAGAAGCAGTTAAGCCGTTTCATCGTGCTAGTATAACTGCAAGTTTGCATACAGAGCACGTAAACAGTATTGAGAAGATGCAGGACTTTGCCGACAAGCTAATCTTCTGTCAAGAGCATGATGTACAAGTTACAATCAACATGGTTATGGTGCCGGATTGGTTTGAACGTGATTGGGAGAACGCATTGTTTTTTCACGAACAAGGTATAAACGTAACGCTAAAGCCTCAAAGCGACCCTACAGCAAGCCGAGTAGTAGATGGGTATACAGCAGACAATCTAAAGCGTTTACACAACGGTATGCCGCAACGTGCGTACACAGAAAGCAAGCGTAAGTGGGAATGTCGACCTAAACCAAACTTTCAAGTGCCTAGAGATATTATGGGCAAGAATGATGCCAGCGTTCCGTGGCATATGCAAGTAGAATTAAAAGACTCAAAAGGCGAAACGTGGTACATGGACCAAGCAGAACGCTTTAATGCCTTTAATTTCAACAATTTTGAAGGATGGGCTTGCAATGCCGGTTACAGTGGCATTATAATACGGGAGCCAGACGGTAGTGTAAAAAGAAGCTATAGTTGTCACGACGCACCCCTTGGTAACATCGAAACAGGTTTTACACTGTTTAAGACACCTAAGACGTGTATTACTAAGAGTTGTGTATCAAGTGCTGATAGTAAGATACCTAAGAGAAAACATGCGTAGTAGTACACAAATAGAAGAAATTAAAAAAACACATTCTGATCCTGTGCAAATAGTTAACGCATTGGATAAAACTAAGATTAAATTTCTATTAGACTACTATCACAGTCAAGACAAAATAGAAAAAAACACAGGTCCAAAAGTAGTTTATGTAAAAGAAGGAACGGGTATAATTGACGACATACTAATTCCTTTGCGTAAACAATTTGGCAACTTTAAAGTTCGGGCTTGCCATTTTTTTGATGTAGATACTCCTCACATACTGCACATAGATGATAGTTACGATTATCCAAACACCTACAAAGCATTTACTATTCCGTTATGGGTAGAAAGCGGTGACTGCAATAAGATTAAACTAGTTATGTTTGATCAATTCTATTACGGCGGCCCTGTAAAGTTTTTTAAAGATGAAGTATTTGATAAAGAAGTTATTTTTTACAATAAGCACCTTTATGAATATACTGATGTTGAAAATTTAGTTGACACCGGTATTCCTAAAAATATAAAAACTAAAATGCTTGGCCATTTAAAATCTACATGGCTTGAATGTCTTAGCGTACATTCTTATTTTCCTTGGACTATTGGATCGATAATAGCATTTGATAGTTTAAGAATTCACTGTTCTAGTAATTTCAAGGCCGCTGGAATAAAACAAAAAATTGGACTAAGTATTTTTACGGAGATTTATAATGGATAATAGTCATATTGTTACTGCTGAAGAGCAAGCAAAACTAAAAGTAAACTATACTCAATTATACAATGATGGAGTTATTACAAACCCTAAAATTATGGACATTGCATGCGAATTGCAGCTAGATGCTATTGGTGATTTTGTTCCATTGAAGTTTAAAGTTGATCTAAACGAGTTTAGAAAAGAGATTAAACAGTATGATAATATGTGGATACCTTATTTGCATAGAGAAGGATTGCTAAATGATAGACAAGGTTTAAATTTAGTAGGCCTGCCTGGTGATACTCCTACAGATAGTTTAAGTATGCCTGAAGCAATGAGACGAACAGGTCGCAAATTGTCTGAACTTGACTTTGATACTCCTACACAATTATACAAAGACCTTCCTAGTTTACAGCATATTGTAGACTATTTCCCTAAGTTAGGTCGTTGCAGTTTAGTTAAACTAAACACAGGAGCATGGTTTCCGAAACATCGAGACGGTATATTACTGCAAAGAAGAACATTTAGAATAGTTATATTTTTAACAAATACAAATCATACAGCGTATGAATGGGAGCATGATCATCGTATTAGACAAATAGACGAAGGCCGGGCATATTACATTGATACACGTAAAACACATCGTACACATAGTTATACACAAGATAGTATACATTTGGTAATGAATATTCCAAAGACTTACGATAATGTATTACGCATATTAGATGTGTTAGACGCTGGGGAAAGCTAATGATTTATAAAAAATTAGAAAATATAAATTATGCAAGACAAGATTTATTAGATGTTGCAAACAGTCTAAATTACTCGGATGGTTATGCAGAATTAGGCAGAAAAGTACCACAGCAAGTACATTCAGCTTTCAACATGGACAATCTTTTAATAAAAAATATATTAGACCAATTTGTTATGCCTAAGATTTTTTATTCGTGTAGTTTTATAAGGACCGAAGCACACAGCGTAGTAGGAGCACACGAAGATAGTGCAGCAGGAACTATTAGAAGGACTGTAAATATTCTATTTCCTTTAGATAACTATAATACTCCTTTGGACTTTTACATAGATAGAGAAAAAGCAGACAGTGTTCTTACAGACTGTCCTACAGCGTTTGATTGTAGTGTTATGCATGGTTATGAAAATAATACAGATGGATGGAGAAGTGCTTTTATGCTACAATGCAAGTATCCTTACACGTTTCAAAAATTAATTTCTGTAGGAGCATTTTAATGTATCCGTTTTATTATTTTCCTAAAATTAAAATACAAGCAGAATCTATCAAAGAGTTTATTGAGTCTGTGCCTGAAGAATATTGGCGAGGGCAAGGGTTTCAAGAATATACTACTAAAGAGATAAATCCTAATAGAAAAGATGCCTGGTGTTTTTGGACACTGTTACAAAATGATTATGATCTATTACAGTGTGATGCTATAAAGGACCTTGTCGAAGGGCTTTCGTTAGGACCTAAAAAGTTATGGTATACATTAAACATAAAACGTAGTAGAAATGGATACCAGTCAGAATGGCGTCCATTGATGCAACATCCAGAAATAGATGGTCCAAACGGTATCGTTAGAACATATGACATTATAGTTCCTATCCAAGGAGGATTTGTTGAATCTCCCCTAGAAGCATATGATACGCTAAATGATGAGTATCATAAATTAGTTCCAAAAGGTCAAGCCTTTATGGTGCCTACAGACCCTTCTTGGCATTATAAATGGAAAGAAACTGTATGCGATTTTAGGTATACGGTACATATTAGAGGAAAAGAACCAGTTACATACGAAGGTATGAAAAAATATGCCTGAATATTTTGTAGAACTACCTTGGCCGCGATTAACAAATGCAGACCATTAATGACTATAGGAGTGCAAAAAATGAACTATTACGTTGATACTTTTACACCTGATACTATTACAGAAGAACAGCATATCAAACTAATAAAACTTTGTGAGGATGCTTATTACCTGCAGGAACCTGCTTACGCCAATTATGACATAAGTGATTGGCAAAATAAACCGCACACGTTGTTACGTTTATTTTATATTAAAAAACGATTTGAAATATTTAATATTGTCAGTGACAAAGATAGACCGATTGCAATGAGCGGAGCATATGTATACAATGATATTCCTATTATAGGAGTACGTGCCTTTACACACCCTGACTATCGCGGTGGTGGCCATTGGTGCCAGGCAAGGACTATATTCCCTAAGCAAATAGACTGGGCAGAAAATCAAGGGTATAGTAAAGTATGGCTAACGTTTAATACATACAATCATAAACTTGTAAATTTTCTAAAACGCATGAGCCAAGGTCGTGCAAGCACATTTGGCGGCCCGAGAGAAATTTACCAAAATTTAAAATGGTACGACGAGCCTAAAGAAATACAATACACTAGACAACTAGTTGCAGAACTCGATATAGCATTATATAAGCGGAGCAAACAATGATATATCCAGTGTCATTGTGTCCCGACAGTTCTACAGTACATGAATGGTTGTACAGAGTTACAAGAATGAACAGCAATTTAATAAATACTGACGTAAAAAATGTTAGTGTAAAATTAAACTATAATTTAGAATCATTACAACTATCTGTTGCAGATGTATTAGAAAAATACAAGCCAATAGGTTGGCAAACTAAAACTCAAATACAAGTTATTATAAAAGTCTTAGCTTGCGATACAATCCTAACCATCAAGATAACTTGGATGAAAATTATAGTAGTGTTGGCACTCCGAAGAATATTCCAGGTGAGTTCTTTTATAATCAAACTCACAATTATTCTTACTTAAAAGACAGTTATTACGACACCTACGGATTTATAAAACCAACTGCATGTAGTTTAGAAGGCGAACTTGGTAAATTCTTATCAAATATTAAGCGTACAGTAGTAAGAAGCAGGATAAGCACTATTATAGCAAGTGAGCAACCTAACGATCCTAAGGCTGGTTGGCACAGAGATGAAGAAATATTTGTAAACTTAAGACTTAATATTCCTATTACTACAAGTAAAGAATTTTACTTTGAAATGGATAATGTACAACCTTATAATCTTGAGTTAGGAAATATATACAGTTGGGACACTAATATTGCACATAGAGTATTTGCAAATGATCGCACAGAAAATACAAGAACAAATTTAATAATAGGATGTAGTCCTTGGTTAGATTATATTCCTGAAGAAAATGCTTGGGTGAAAAATGAGTTTTTTGGAAAAAAACATCCGTTCGACATGTTGTTAGACGGTGATATATTATCAAAAGAATTTATAGGCAATATAGAGGTTGATAAATAGAGTATGAAGAACTTATTTAGAGCAAACACGTCGTATTTTCCATACATTCAAGCAGTTGCAACAGCAATGATTGTGTATATGGTATTTTTTGCCCCATCTACACACTGGTGGTTACTTAGTTTGGCCGTATATTTCTTAACAGGGTGTTTAGGGATCACAATAACATTTCATCGCTACCTTACACATAACAGTTTTAAGTTTTGTTATAAATGGATGGAGTATTTGTTTACATTCTTTGGAGCAATCGGCGGCACTGGAAGTAGTATCGGATGGGTCGCAGTGCATAATCAGCATCATACGCACAGCGACAAAGAAGGTGATCCGCACGGTCCTCACCTAGGACTATGGAATGTACTAATACCCAAGTACAATTTTGAAATGAACAAATGGGCAGTGCGTAGATTAATTACAGACAGGTTCCATTTGGTGTTGCATAACTATTATTACTTGATATTATTAATATGGTGTGCAGTATTGTTTGTGTTAGGCGGAGTTAATGTGTTAATATTTGGCGGAATTATTCCTATGGGAATACAAATATGGGCAAGTGTACTAAGTAACTATGGTAATCATATGTGGGGATACAAAAACTTTGTAACAAAAGAAGATAGTCGAAACACATGGTGGCTAGCAGTAATTACTTGGGGAGAAGGATGGCATAACAATCATCACGCAAAACCCGGTCGCTGGAATTTTCAACATCGTTGGTGGGAGCTTGATCCTAGTGCATGGGTAATCAAGCTGGTAAAACTATAAATGTATCATGCAATAATATTTACAGGCATTGACTTAGGCTCAACTACTTATTTTAGATCCATTGGTGCTTATCGCATTAGAACAGAACTAGAACAGCAAGGATATTCAGTAAAAGTTATTGATTATTTTCAAAGTTTAACAGAAGAAGATATCGAACTTGCATTTGAAAAGTATGTAAGCAAAGAAACGCTTTGGGTAGGATTTAGTACTACATTTTTTAACACTAGTGAGCTATTGCAAGATAACAATAAGTTTTACACTAATTTGAGAAACCGCTTTAATGTTCCATTTGTTATAGGCGGTGCCAAAGGAATGGTTGAATTTTTAGATTTTGCTGATATATTTGTTACTGGATACGCAGATGATGCAACTGTTGCTATTACAAATTACCTTGCAGGAAAAGATACTAATTTGATCTTTAAAGATTTTAACGGCAAAAAGATTGTTGACAGCAATCATAATTACGATAAAAAAGACATTAGCAACATTCCAGTAATATGGAAGCCTGAAGACGGCATCACCGCACAGCAAAGTTTACCTATGGAAATTGCAAGGGGCTGTATTTTTAATTGTGCCTTTTGCAATTTCCCATTAAACAATAAAAACAAATTTGATTATATTCGTGCTAAAGAAGATATGTATGCGGAGTTTATGCGTAACTATGAACAATTTGGTACAACTAATTATTGGTTCATGGATGACACATATAATGATAGTATGGTTAAACTAGAATTAATGCATGAAGTAATTACAAGCCTACCTTTTAAAATTAACTTTGACACTTATATTAAACCTGAGCTATTAGTGCGATGGCCCGATCAAATAGATTTACTTATTGAAAGCGGACTCCGTGGCGCAAGTTTTGGTGTAGAAAGTTATAATAAAGAAACTAGACAAGCAATTCAAAAAGGTGCAGATATAGACAAAGTACTTGATGCTATTGCTTCTATGAAACAAAAAAGCAAAGATCGAGTAAAAATACAAATTAATCTTATTGTTGGACTTCCACATCAAAGTGAAGAAAATATTAGAGCGAGTAGAGAGCGAGTAGTAGCAGATCCTAACATTGATTTGTGGTATTGGTATCCGTTGCTAATACATTCAAAAGAACACCACGAGTATCATTCACCTATTGATAGAAATCCTGAAAAATTTGGTTATAAAGTCCATCATGAAAAGCGTTTATTAAAAACAACGATTGCTCGTAAAACAAATGCTTGGATGACTGTTTGGAAAAACGATCAAATGAATGCAATTGGTGCAGGAAGACTTGCTGAAGATTTACGTAACATGGACGACGAATATCAGAAAGTTGCTGGATGGAGTTGTGGCGGCGTTACTAGCTTAGGATTAGACTTAGATGATCATTATTCTAAGCATCAAGGATTGCGAAATAAACTGCCTGCTAAAATGTTAAGAGAAAAAAAACAAGAACTTATAACAACATATATTAAAAATAATTTGTACTAAATATTTTCATGAAACATTTTCTATTAACGGACTTTATAATAAAAGAAGAGACTAAAGAGCTAATAGACTATGCTGTAAATACAGATAGTTGGTCTTCTTACGGAAGGGGCAGATTCAAATTATACATTGGTCTTCTTCCTAATAGAGAACTTATATTACCGTTAGCAAAGAAATTTAAAAATCCTAAAGACTTGTTCTTTAAGATGGAACTTAACAAGGTAGGGAAAATGGGTGTTGTTATGCCGCATACTGATCATCATAGGTATGTAACAATTAATGTTCCTTTAAAAGGAGACTTTAAACATAGTTATCTAGATTTTTACAAACCTTCTATTGGTGTTCCGGCAGTTGCCCTAAATGACAATGAAGAACATCGCGGTGGCGGCATGGTTTATCCTGACGCTGAATTAGATTATCAAGTTAGTTATAATGTTCCTATTTGTTTTAATACACAAGAAATTCACGGTGTTACTAATACGTCATTAGAAGATAGATACATTTTAACAATAAGTTTTAAAGAAGCATGGACATTTGAAAAAATTTATGATATGTACACTGCGGGCGAGTTGTTAGTTTAAATTTCTATTATGTAATCTTTGTATTTGGATAAACTGCGCTCCAGTATAGTTGCATGTTTTTCTTTATCTAATTTACCAAGTATTGTCATGATAATCTTACGCTGTCCTTCTTGCGGTAAATCAGCTGCATGATATGCATCGTAATTGTTAATTGCAAACCACTTTGTTAAGTGAGTTGGATGATTAATATATAACTTTTCTTCTTTAATTGTATCTTTAGTTTTACCTTCTTGAAAATACATTAACGGAGCATCATATACTATAAATGCTTTATACGCACCTGGCTCGTTTTCTCTATCTGGTCTTGATCCTACATCTTGGTGTAACTGACAAGGAATCTTTTGTTCTAAGAAGTTAACATATGTAATATCAGTATATGGTAAATGATTATACAGTATGTCTTGAAAATTAGGAATAACTTTTAAAAATCTATTACACCAGCCGTAGTCGACGTGATATGCAAGGCTAACTAGCCACGGAGCAATGAAGTTTTTTTTATCGTAATTGATATTATCTCTATTCTTATGACGCTTTTCTTCGTGCCACTTTATAAATTCTTCTCTATTAAAGTCTAGTGTAGGTAAGTCTAAAGGTGTGTATAATACTGTCATTGTTTTCCAAACACTCTTACTTGTATTCTAGGACTAGTAATTTCAGTTGTACAGTGCGGCAACGCATCATTAAAGTGCCATGCTTTATGTTTACTTTCGTCTACAGTTTCTAATCCTCCAGGAGACTTAAATTGTAAATTACCTCCTCCGTCAGATACGTTTAGTGTAATACTTACACCTCCGTTTCGATAATATTTTAAATTATCTTTTATTCCTGAATCTACATGTACAATTCCTTTACTAGGAGGAGTTTGTCCTACTAATCTCACACAGCTTATATATTTTAAATTTAATTGTTCTACTACAGCCTTAAGTGATTTTGGAGTATCCTTTTTCCACTCCCATGCTGTATCATACACTTGCCATATAGGCCGTCTTCCTTCAGGAGTATCTATAAAACTATTGTTGTTAGTTTCTTCAATTCCGGGTAAGTGTGTAAAGTTATAAGTCACAAATGTATTAAATTTTCCGTTAACTATTTCTTTATTTTCGTTATAGTGTACAACGTCGTTGTACTCGTTAAAAAAGCCATCTTGGTCGTACTTGCTACGACCATTGTTGTAAATAACTGTAGCAAGAAAACTTTTATCAAAGATATCCATGTTTACAAGATCGTTATAGATTTGTTCTTGGTCAAAATCAAAATTGATAGGTTTAAAATGATTCATAACGTATTTATGAGGTAAGTATGACAGCAACAACGTATAATGATTATTTTACAACTAGCGGAACAGGTGATAGTTGGTCAGTAAACATTAAAAAATGTACCCGTAGTGATATAAAAAACTTTCATGACGAAGCTGTTTTTGCAGCTCAAATACTCTATGAAAATTCGTCTTCTCCTATAACATTAATGTTTAGTGGAGGACTTGACAGTGAATTTATGTTAAATGTTTTTAAGACAGCAAAAGTTCCTTTTAAGACTGCCATAATAAGTTACGGACATTATAACGCACACGATACTGCATTTGCGTTTGATTATTGTAAATTACACAATATTACACCTATAGTAGTTAATGTTGATATTGAAAAATTTATAAGTTCTAAAAAAATATTCGACATTGCTAATAGTGTAAAGTGTTGCGCATACCAAATACCTAGCATCATGTATGGAATTTTACAATTAGATGGGACTATTGTTATGGCAAATGGCGAGCCTTACCTTAAAAACTTTGATTCAATATGGACGTATGAAGAAACTGAACGAGTAAATAGCTACATGAAATGGTATGCTAATGAAAGCATAGACGGTACTCCAGATTTTTTAAGATACACTCCTGAAATGACATTGAGCTTTTTACAAGAGCCTAGAGTGCGGGAACTTATAGCCAATAAGCACCCGGGCAAGCTAAGTACACGAACTAGTAAGCCTATAATATATTCAAAACATTATACATTTAATGATCGTCCAAAATATACAGGATGGGAAGAAATTGAGAAAACACCGTTAATGAATGAAGTTCTTAAAAAATTTGATGACTTGAAAAAATATCATAATGGTGTCTTTACATTAGAAGCACACAAATTAACAAAACTATTAGAGGTAGAAAAATGATCAACGGATATTTACAAACCGGATATTTAATTTTGAAAGAGGTATTTGATGCAACGGAATTAAAAAAAGAAGCTATCCGTTTAGAAAACGAACCATTAGATGAAACTTACATTATAGAAGACAACAATACAATTAGAAGTTTATTTGCGCCGCATTGGAAGAGCAAGACAATAAATGAGTTTATCTATAATAACAATGTAATTGATTTTGTTAAAGAAATATTAGGACAAGACATATACATTCACCAATGTCATATTAATTATAAAAAAGCACAAACTGGCGGCGAATATGCTTGGCATAGTGACTACACATATTGGAAAAATTTTGATGGAATGAACAATCCTGATGCTATCAGCGTATTGTTTTTACTTGATGATATGACAAAAAACAATGGTCCGTTAACTGTTTTAGAAAAAAGTCAAAACTTACCGGTACCAAAAATTAACGACTCTAAGTGGACCATAAAGCATAGTGCTGATGAATCGCAAGGAATACTTGACGACGATATGGTGTCTAAGACTAATTGTAGTGCGATACAGTTGACTGGCAAGGCAGGAGACGTAATATGTATGCATGCAAATACATTGCACTACAGCGGGCGTAATACTAGTGAAGTAGATAGGAATGTATTATTCGTTTGTTATAATAAAACAAATAACGCAATCACACAGCCTACTAGGCCCAACTATATTGTTCTTACTCCAATTCCTCTGGATGTGGCTCCGTACCAGGCGGCGCAAACTTAGCCGGAATACCTATAGATTCATTTTTGTCAGCAGCATATGCGGCAAACGCTTCGAACGTTATTGCTTCGTCACTTACTACTGTTGCACCAATACCGCTAAAATACTCAGCAGCTTCGGTGACAAAGGATTCTTTAGCTTTTGCTGAATCAAAGACTCGTGTTGCATACATAAATTTTTGATCACCTTCGGCTTGGATATCTAAGTTATAGAACCAAATATCTCCATTGTGTTTATATTTAATAATAAGATTAGTGAAGTCTTTACCGCCTTGTTCGCCTAGCATGTCTAATACTGCGATCTGACATTGTAAGTGGGTAGTTACTGTTGTCGGTATTTCAACTTTTATAGTATGTTTTTGCATAATTATCTCCTAGTAATATTTATCTTTATTTACCATTTGAAATACATACATGGCTTTATCATATGTTTGATTTTTTAATAAGTATGTATTAAACGATAAAAACTTGCTTCTTTCACCTGCCGGAACTTCTTCTAATAAAAATCTATAATTTGGAGGTTCTTTGTTGAATCGATCTTTTTGTAGCGTAGTGTATCTATCCCACATATCTTTTTCAACAACAATGTACCAAACAAATATGTCTTTTTTTGCTATGTATTCAGCAAACATTTTAGTCCATTCTGTTGCTGCTAATACACCTTTATGTTTGTGAGCAGTTGAGCTACGCCAATGGTCTACTACAACAGCAGGCCATGTACTTATGTGATAATATAACGCATACTGTATTAATTCGTTTCCTTCATTAAATATTCCTAGTATCTCAGACTCTTTATTATTAAAATTTAGAATTTCGATTATCCAGTTTTCGTATTCGCGATTGTACAAGGAAGTTTTAGTACTACCATACACTTTTTTACTATCGTTGTTTAATTTTAATATGTCGAGTAAATGCGACTTGTCTAACACTTTTAACTTAAACATACTCTACCTCCAATGTTTTTAGTATCCTATTAACTTTTTCTTCTAAAGACAATAAGTCGTTAGATTCTGCAACTATAAATCCTTTGTTTCCTGCGTAAGCATCTATCCTTGAACTATAGTGCTGGGATCCCGTTTTTGGCAACTGTGCTGTTACACATTCGGTAGTATCTATGTTAATATACTTGATTTTACCTTTTTCAATAGGCAAGTGTCTTATACTGATACAGTTTTGCAAATCAATATCAAAATCTACATTGTTTAAAATTTTATTTACAACGTTAAACGCATAATCTTTTTCGCCTAAATAGTTCATAATATATTGTGTACTAGTACTAAACCTCGCAGAAAAGTCTATCAAATAAAATGTAGTATCTTTGTAAATAAAATCCATCATAAAGGGACTGTTATCTATCTCCAACGTTTTTATTATTTTTTTAATAATAGTAGTTAATTTTTCTTTATTGTGTTTGCTTGGATACGTAAATCCTATTTCCGCTCGATACGGAAGCTCTGAACTTTTTATATCATAAACTAGGTCTACATTTACTTTGTTGTTTATTACATGCCCTGACACGCTCACTAGATCACCGTCTATATATTCCTGTAGTATATAGCAACTACCTAAACAATGATAGTCGTAGTGCTTGTATCCGGTTTGTCCTTTCTCGCAAAAAGAGTTAAACGGAGTATCGTAATCTTTAAAAAAGTCAGTTGCTTCTTTAGTACTTTGTAATACTTTTACACCTAAACTACCTGTACCTTTTACTGGTTTGGCAATTAGAGGAAACACGGCATTGTTGTAAAAATATTGCTCACTATATGGATCTAAGCATGAAATAATTTTAGGTAGCGTTATTCCTTCTTTTTCTAGAATAGTTTGATACGTTAATTTGTCAAAAATCTTTAACGCAGCATCAAGGCCTAGTCCCGGTATGTTTAGTTTTTCGTTTATGTGCGCCATAGCCATAATTCGAAAATCAAACCAACTAGGGTAGATATAATCTAACTGTGTGTCTTGATAGTGTTCTTTAATTTTATCTGTTATAACAAGTTTGTTTAATTTTTCATTTAAAACAATTTTATTACCTAGTACTTGTTCGTGTTTTAACACATCGTCAGTAAGGAGCACGTAACTTAAATCAACAATAATATCTAATTCTATGCCGCGATCTCTACAACTTTTTAAAAAAAATTGATTAGGCATGCCTTGATTCGGAACTAGTATTTTTTGTTTCATAACTGCTAACACCTCTTTTCATGATTACTAAATACTTATCATAACATATAATCAAAAAGGCGTATAATGATCCTATGGAAACTTTTTTTGAAATTCCAGAACTAAGATATGATGATAAAGATCAGTTAAATTATTAAAGGTGCAAATTGATAACTAATTTAAAATATAGATCAGTATACTGCGATATTGTTCATAGATGTAATATGGAATGTGCTAACTGTTATCTTCCCAATAGACTTTATCCAGATATAGATAAAGAAAAAATGTTTTCCTTTATTGATAAATTTGATTATCCAACTGAATTTAGATTTATAGGCGGTGAACCTACACTTCATCCCGACTTGGATAAAATTATTGCTTATGCTGTTGAAAAAGGACATCGTACTAGTATTGCGACAAACGGATTAAAAATAGCAAGCAAAGCATATCTAAATCTATTAAAAGATGCAGGATTAAAAACTGTTTATTTAAGTATGACTGGGTTTGACGAAGACAGTGTATATGAAATAACTGATCTTGCTAAATGTGCTAAAGGAAAAATGAAAGCACTTAATAATGTAATTGATCTAAATTTAAGATTGTCAATTGGTTGTATTATTGTTAAAGGTCTTAACGAACATCTAATAGAAAAAATATTTAATTATTTAAAAGAGAGAAATGTAAAGTCTGGTACAAGTATAGAATATAGGAACATTGGACAGGTTGGTCGGTACATGACCAACGATACTTATAAATTTACAGAACTTAAGAACTTAGTTTGTGAAAAATTAAAAATTGAAAATATTAGAACTTTAGAAGATAACCAATATAGTTATGCTATAAAGCATAAAGGATTTAGAATAAATTTAACTAATTGGAACGGAGTGTCTGACGGGTTCGACGAAGACACTAATTCTATAAGAGGAAGAATGACTGAACAATTTGACGTTGTTCCGTTTTTACAACACATCAAAGACAACGAAGGTGGATACTAATGTCAAAGAAAAATAGTAGTTTATTTTTTGTATTTTATGTCGTGCAGTTAGTTGCACTATTTGCAATATTTTTTACAGAAATTAACTGGATTTACTTACTACTAGGATGGATTACATTTTGCGGATTAGGATCCGCAACTATATTACATAGGTACGTATCTCACAAATCAATAGAACTAAAACCTTGGTTAGAAAAACCTTTATTAGTATTAGCAACATTATGTGCTCAAGGAACACCAATATGGTGGGCGGGTGTTCATAGAGGCATGCATCACAAACATGCAGACGCTAAGGGCGATCCGCATAGTCCCAAAGACGGATTGTTTCATGCGTACATTGGATGGCTTCATTCTAAAAGTATAGATAACATAAATCCTAGACATGTCAAAGACATATATAAAAATTCATTTCATCTATTCTTAAACAAATATTATATTTTTATTATTTGGAGCGTATTAGTAGTAGGACTGTTAACTGTTCCTACCTTTACTTTATGGTTTTGGATAGTACCAGCAGCATGGAGTTTCCATCAAGAAGCAATTGTTAATATTAGTTGCCACAGTGGGTGGTTTGGTTATAGAAGTCATGAAACTACAGATAATTCTTATAATCTTAAACTATTAGGATTGCTTACATGGGGACAAGCATTACATAATAATCATCACAACACTCCTAGCAATTATAGTTTTGCTTCAAAAAACGAATTTGACCCTAGTGTAATCTTTTTACCGTTTATTAAAGCAAAGGGTAGTCAATAACTTCTTCTACTCCGTTGTAGGTAGTACAAAAAATTACCTTTGAACCAACGAATTGCTCTTTCATCTCGTATGCGATAACTACACATTTATCGCCAATTTCACCTAACCTAGCGCCACCACCATTTAGTTCAAATGATCCTAAAGGACCTGGGACAGTATATGTAGTCCATCTAAGTCCATTATGTAGATTTACAATATCTACTTTTTGATAGTGGTCTATACCTGCTTGTTCTAACAGATACGAGCAAACAGTTACGCTACCATGATAGTTAATTGATTTAGCAGTTACGCTTATATTATGTATTTTACCGTGTATGTATTCTTTCATACATTTATTATACTTGATCTGCAATATATTGTCAAGTATTATTTTATAAATTTATATATAGACTGTTTAATATAGTCAGGACAGTCATATGGAAGAACTATCGTACTTAACATATGTTTAGACAATTTAGATAAAACTTCTGGACTAAAGTTAGCGTAATACGACTCGGTGTCATGACTATCGTCGTAATCTAAATTGAAAATTATTTCTTGTCCAAAGTACTCATTTAAACACTCGAAGCTTGCATTTGGTTTGATTAAATCTTCAAAATAAATTATATCTGTATTTTTCCACTGTGTTTCAAATTCATAACACGATTTTACTCTCCAAAAATAAGAATGTCTTATCATTTGATTTAGTGGACTTTGCCAGTCATCGATATAAATTTGTAAAGGACGCTGTGTGTGTAATGTTGAACTATGTTTAAATATGTCTGTACTATCTCTGACAAATTTTGTTTTAGCAACACAATAACTGAATAAAGCCTTCCAAATATCTTTTCTTATAATTGCAAATGTTTTATAATTACGTTGTTCATTTAATTGATTAATATCTAATAAGTCGCCGGGGAAACATTTAAATCCAAAATATTTTGAATTACATTTATCTTCAACTGCTGTTAGACGTAAATATGGATTTAAATCTAATTTTTTGTTAACTATTTTAAACGGTTCTCCAAAACCATCCTGGTCATTGTATACTTCGACATCATTTAATTTAGCTAATGTCTTGACAATTATAGTTGTTCCACTTCGCGGTATACCAGTTATAAGAAATTTATTCATTTTATTTGCCTTGTAGTTGTTTAATTCGTTCTACTATTTGTTCTAAAGACATATTTTTAAAACTATCAATAATGTTTCTATGTGCATTTGCTAGTATACTAAGTTCGTCTTGTGCCTCGTAAGTTTCAGTCTTTGTTTCCCATTGACGCTGTGTAAAAAATTGCATTGCTTCTTTTTGTAAATCATCTTGTAAAAATTCTAAGTAATACTGTTTGTTTACGAACATAGTTGTAATTTCTAGGGTATTGCCATTGTTCTTTAAGATAAGTCTTCTATCTATAATTTTCCTGTCTCGAAGATACTGCATAGCTAATGAACGGATACCTGTGCCACCGCTGTGCTCAAATTCAGTTCCTCTATAATAAAAATCGTCTACTGAAGTAGCATTTCTATTGTGTTCTGTAATTTCTTGTTTTAATATTATCATACAATTACTTAGTCAAAAGAATAGAGCCCATAAGCTCTATTTGGTTAAAGTACTATAACTACTATTAAGCTGCTACGTTCATATCACGCCATGCACTATTAGCATATACTTGTGCTATTGTTGTGTCAGTATTAAATATAACCATACCTTCTTCTGGAGTTAGTGCATTTCTTTCTGCGGTAGTAAACGGCACAAGTTTCATTGGGCCTAATAGTTCAGTAACCTTCTGATCACGTCTTACTCTAAGAGCAGCTTCGCCTGCGCCATCATCTCCGGCAACAAATAATTCAACGTTTGCTGGTATATATGTTGCTTGCGGTGCGCCAGCAGCGATAGATCTAATACCACCTGCAAGTCTATAAGCAACACCGTTATAACCTGTTAATAAAAACGCACCTAGACTATCGCCGGTTTGTACTGCTGTTGGCGCAGCCTTAGTTCCTCTTGATCTACTAACCGATGCAAAAGCGGAACCAGCAGTATCAAATGAGCCAGCAATTGTTAATCCTGGACTGTTTGGTGTACCGTGAGGAACAGTAATAGTAATGTTAGGAATAAGTGAAGATGAACTTCCTATTTGTACAGGTCTAGGAATTACTACTACGCCAGCAGTATCTTCGGTTGTTATAATTAATGTTGCAGAAGATAAGTTGTCTTGAAGCAATATTAGGTTTCCATCGCCTGTCCCGCCGACACGAATATTTGCGCCTTGTGTATATGTTGAACTTGTAGTAGTAATATTACTAACATCAACAAGTACAGTCTTGTTTATACCGTCGACTATTAGTGTACTGTCATCACCAAATACGCTACCAGTTAAGTCGCCTGTTACGTTAATTGTAGCAGAGCCAGTTAATGTGCTTGCAAGCAATGTTCCGGCAGTTGCATCAAAAACTACAGTACTATCGTCTGCAATTAAGTTGCCCATAATGCGACCTACAGTTAGTTGATTTTCAACATTAAGTTGACTAATCCATACTTCATTAAATTGTTTTGTAGGAGACCCTAAATTCCAAGTAATGTCAGTATCTGGTACAAGATGTCCTTGTATTGCTCCACCAAACACAACAATATCACTACCAATACCGTCACCTAGGTTAATATTTCCTGTAGCAGTAATTGTACCTGTAATGTTAATATTACCAGTACCTGTAATGTTATGACTGTTTAGATCTAAGTCACCACCTAGTTGCGGAGTAGTATCAGCTAATACAGAATCAATTGTTCCTGAAATGCTAGTAATACCTCCAGCAGTAGAACCGTCACCTACGTATAGCTGTTTTGTGTCTGTTGTATATACTAATTCACCTGCTAAGGGGGTGATTCCTAATCTTTCTGTATTAGTACCGCGTCTTACTTGTAAGGCCATCTATTAACTCCTGGATAATATTGTTACTAGTATTTATGCCTTTGACTGAAAGATTACTTACGCTTCTTCATAAATAATGCTGTACGCTTTTTAATATCGTACTTAACTTTCTCAGTATCTAGTCTAAAATCAATACTATCGATAACATCTTCGTATTGCTCGAATAGTTCTTCTAGAGCCAATTCGATGTCTACGTTCTTTTTTTCGCGAGATCTTTTAACATCAATTTCCCAGATCTTTCCATCTTTAAACTTGACATTAATGCTGTGCAAATATTCAATTGGTACAACATCAACATTAATTTCGCTAAAAACCTCAGGCCATGTATCAACAACACCTGGTGGAAGTTTCTTACCCTTAGGCACTCTCGGCAGTTTTCTTAGTTGTTTTTTTGGTAGGAGCAAGTTCTTCTGCTTCGCTGCGTAACCGCTGTGCCTCTTTAAACATTGCATCAGCTTGCGAGCGTAGTTGTTTAGCTAAACTTTCGTCATCCAAAATACCATCATTAGTTGTAACCGCTTCGTCCATTGCTGCCATACTTGGTGTAACATATGCATCAGCTGCATTAGCTACACCCGTATTTGCTACTTGTGGTTTAGCACCACCTAGTGCAAGATCTGCAACAGTTACACCTTTTTGTTGGGCAATAATGTTATTAAGTTCTGCTAAGTTAATAGATGCATTGTTATTAGGGGTCATTTCTACCAAGTTAGTAGCAACTTTTTGCATTCTACCTGTGGTGTGGAAACGGGCAAGCATATTACTACCATCGGACAATTGTGATCTTGCCATTGCTTCGCCAAGTTCGTATGCATCTTGTGCAGTAGCTGAATTAATTAAATTAATAAGCGAGTCATGATCAGCTGCTTCTAAACTTTCAGTCAATACTATGACACAGTTTTCTGGTTCACCGGGTACTACTCGATATACTACGCCGCATTTTTTTCTAGTTTTAGCAATACGACCTACGTGTTTTGTATCAGCCATTGTTATTCTCCTTTAGGTGCTTCTTGTTGTGCCGCAACTGCTGCCAAGAATGATTCTAGTTTATTGTAAATGGTGCCAACTGCTACCATTTCGCTTGTCTTAAATGCACCGCGCTGACTTGCTACGTCAATAACTTGTTTAATTGTAGTTAAGTCATTAACTGTTAGCTCTGGGGTAGCTGCTGCTTCTTTTAAGGGGGTAGCTGCTGCTTCTTTAACTTCTTCGGACATAATTTTTCTCCTGTTATGTAATTTATATTATATTTAATTGTATTTCAAATACGGACACGCCAAAGTGAAATAAGAAATTTCTTTAGCTTCCTCAAATCCAACTTTAGTCATGTTCTCAATACTGTTGCTACTAGATACTGCAACAGCCTTGCCTACATAAAATCTACCTTTAAGATGTTGTTCTATCCATTTAACTAGACTTTGGTCTAAGTTGTATCTTGTAGGCAAAAGAATGTATTCAAAATGCGGAGCAGGTAAATTTGCTCTCCGTATTTCAAAAAAGTTTAATGCATTGACTTCTTTTAGTTTCAAGCCGTTTCCTCGTAATGTGCTGTTAGTCCAAACGGTGCCTGCAAGTTCTTATCACTATGACTATGGATAATAAAGATAGTATCGCAATACGATTCATCACCCCAGCTATTCCAAGGATATCCATCTGTAAACATAATGAACTTCTTAGGTTGAATATCATTATATTTCATGTACTCCCAGTTAGCATCAAAATCAGTACCGCCGCCGCCAATAATTTCGTAGGATGACAAATCATCGCCGCCGTCTGCACTAAAGTCTTGCTCGTTATAGACCTTAGTATCAAAGCACCACAATTTAATGTTGTAGTCTTTGTATTCGTCCATAATGCCTTTAATTTCGCTTAGGAAGTCCTTTGCTTGATCGTTACCGATTGAGCCACTCATATCAAGTGCAATACAAATATCAATAGTTTCATCAAAGTTCATTCCTGGCAAAATGGCACCAGTCATTTGTCCTTTACGGCTTGGCCGGCTAAAGGTGTAATCGTTGCGTATAGTACTTTGGATTTGTTGACGCAGTATTTCGCGCCAGTTCATCTTAGGCTCAGTAAGCTCTTTGATCATACGCTGTACTTCGCCTGGTGTATTACCTGCACCTGATGATTGCGCCGCCGAAATCATGTTTTCTTTGATCTCGTCTTTGATCTTTTTCAGTTCTTCTTTAGAATATGTAGGACGGCTTTTGCTTTCTTTACCGTCGGCTCCGCTACCGCCAGGATTGCCGTCTTCACCTTCCCAGTCGATATGCTCGTCTAGTAGTTCGCCAAGTTGTTTAAGAAACTCTTCACCTTTATTCTTAGCGTCTTCAAAGATGTCGTCATATACGTCTTCTGAAGACCATTTGTCGTATTTAAAGTCTTGGTAGCAGTCAATAAATGTTGGCTTAGTACCAATACGATCTCGCACAAGCAAATTATTTACAATATAGTCTGCGGCAATATTATAAATTTTTGGAATACGGTCTTGTCTACGAGTTAAGTGGTCAAAGACGCAGTGTAGAATCTCGTGTGCAATAACAAACTCAATTTCTTTGTTTGACATTGCATTAAAGAATTGAGTATTAAAATACAAGTTACGTCCGTCTACGGCAGCAGTACCTAACCAATCATCTGCACTTTTGATCTGCAAACGAGTTGCCATATTACCAAAAAATGGATGACGTAACAGCAATCCAACACGAGCTACAATGATACGATCAAGTACATCAACTCGCATCAATCTAAGTTGTTCTTCAGTAAGCTCTTTAGGTTGCCAATTTTTCTTGCCTGTGACGCTCATTTTGCATTCCTTTTTAACTGTTATGTATGTATTATATATTACTTTACAGGAAAAGTCAAGTGAAAATGGACGTTTTTATTGAGAACGCCCAAACTCTTTTATGGTTACGCTTGTTGAGCGGCAGTAATATACTTACCATAACGTGTATGAAACTCGTCAAAGCACTCAGTTTCATCTGGGTCAATAGGCAAAGCATACTGTGTAAGAGCAAGTTTAATACCCATAACAACTAGCTCAGTCTCAAAGTTATCCATTGCAAAGCGCAGGAAGTTATTTACTTTGGCATCAAACTTTTTATCGTTCTTGTCGCATGCTTCTTTAAGCTCATAGCACAAAGACACAGTTAAAGAGTACATAGCACTAATTTCTTTTGACTTCATCTCTTTAACTTTGCCCTCTAAAATATCAGTAGGATTAGGCATTGTTGCCGACACTTGACGATGTGCCATAAATTTTACAGCAAGACCTTCGCCTACTGCGCCACTAACTAAATCAGTAGTAGTGGTGTCATCGTCATCATCTTCAAGCAATTCACTAACAAACGTCCATGAACGAGGAGTAGCAAACGAACGACTTGGGCTCTTAGGATCAAAGTCGTACAAGTCTTTCTTTGCAAATGTCAAGTAACCTACAACATCGCGGTGTACTTTGTTATCAACTGCCCACTGGAACCAGTCATCAAATGATACTGCAAGTTCTAAGTGTACAAAGCGGTTAGCCAACGGAGCAGGCATACGGTACGTAACGCCCTTATCAGCTTCACGGTTACCAGCGGCAATAATAAGAACATTATCTGGTAATGTATACTGTCCAACTTTGCGATTCAAAATCAACTGATATGCTGCCGCTTGTACACTAGGAGCCGCTGAGTTCATTTCGTCTAGGAAAAGAATAATGAATTTATATTTAGATGCCATTTCAGCATCTGGCAACTCGCTAGGAGCACCCCAAACCATTTTGTGCTGATTTGGATCAAAGTACGGAATACCTTTGATGTCTGTAGGTTCCCAAAGGCTCAAACGAATATCAATAACTTTGGCTTCCATTTGTTCACCAATCTGATGAACAATATCTGATTTACCAATACCTGGAGGACCCCAAAGGAACAACGGACGCTTTTTCTTAAAAGCACGTACAATGCTTTTCTTTGCGCTGTTAGGAGTAACGGTACGAAGTGTGGAGATTTCCATTTTGTGTTCCTTAAAGGGTTATAAGTGCTTGTGTCTAACTATGTATATATAATAACACTGATAACAGCAAAGGTCAACCACTATTGGAGTCTAAATCGTCTTTTTTATGTCTGTTTAGGGCCTTTGTTAGGCCATACTTGCGTATATCGCCGCTAAACAGGTGTAATTCCATGGCTTTTTTCTCGTTTGTAACAATAATGCCATGCCTACCTAAGTAATACGGACAGTCGATAAAGTTGTCCATCCAAATTATTACATTAGTAGTAAGCTCAAAATCTCTAGGATACGGAACTTCATAGGTAGTAAGTTCTATATCTTCTGTAATAAAGCGAAAGCCTTCATCAGTAAGACGCAGCCCGCCTGTATCTTTTGCTCGTGTGTTCTTCCACCACACCGGAAAATACTCCTTTACAGCAGACTCACCGATACTTTTGTCAGCAGCCTTAAGGAATATTTTAGTGTATGTTTCTTTCCAGTTCATTCGAAGATCGTTTCGCCTGTGGTAAGTTTAACCACAGAAAATTCGTCACTATTAAACAAATTGTTTAATTTTTTGGCTAGATTAAATGCATGCCCAGGATTTGAGAAGCTGGTCTTTTTATACTTAGGTCCTGGATAGCTAGTAAGCATATTTGCACTTTTAAGATTAAAAGGCTGATTTTGGAAAAACACAGCCCAAATGGCATCAGAATGTAAGACTTGTTCAGTTTTATAAGTCTTTTTATTTACATGTTCTTTTAATATGGTAGGCTTGGGTCTGCTCATATACGTTGTCCTTTAGTTAACTACGCATATATTTATCTCTTTTTAGAGTAGATTTACCACTTGCTTCCGCCATCCATATTAATTTGAATCACATCGTCCGCACCGCTATTCTTACGTGCAAGCAACTGCTCAAGGTCGCCGTTTAATCTTGCCATAACTTCGCCTAGAGTAAATGCAAGGCGTCGAGCTTGATCAATATTCATCTTCAGCTCTTTTTGGTTAGATGCATCAGCGCCCTTAACTTGACTAATAAACTGCTGAATAGGATTAGTGTTTAAAGGTTCAACGGTTGACACAGCTTAACTCCTGACGCATCTCAATTTCACTTTTGAATGGACCTTTAGTAGTGTAACGTTCTACTGTAATAAGTTTAGGACAAAAGCTCTTAACCCAACCTTTTTCAAACTGAATAATATAGTATCCTGCACAGTACAAACTCTTGCTCTTATCGCTTTTAGTAAACAAAGGAAGTTTACGTTTTACGTCAAACATAGGGTTAAAAGGAGTTGAGTTAGTTGCATAACCGTGTACTTCTTTTGTACTGATTTCAGTTATTGCTAACTCAGTCCAACTTAGTTTTTGATCTAATGCTTTAGTAAGTTGGTTTTCAGTATGATAAAATTTAGTACCTGTCGGAGTACTTAAAATATACTGATCCTCATTTAAACTAATAGTGCCAAATTTAACACCTTTGTCTTCAACAATCCAAAACTTATTTTTAATAATTTCTTTTGCATTCATACCGGATACCTCGCATTTAATGGCTCTGCATAATAAGTAGCTTGATCTGCAATACGTTGCATATCCCACTTAGCACAGAATTTCATAAGACGCATGCCTACTTGATCTACTGTCTTAGGCACAGCATGCTCTTTAATTGTAGTAGTAATTAGTTCTTTAATGTGTTCGGGTTGTGCAGTTAAGTCACACAGTACTACATTACGCTGATAATCATCTAGCACACGATGTTCGACACCTTCATGATCAGTCCAACGCTGTAGCATCATGTTATTCCAGTTAAAGCCTTTTGTAACTTTATCTTCAAACGCTTCTGTAAGGCCAACTTTGTTCTTAGTGCCTTTTGTACGCACACCGGGATATGCACTAAACACATTATCATTAGTGTCGCCACGCATACACTTTTCAAAAATTTGCCACTTAGGATTAGGAGCAGGTTTTACTTCTTTGGTCTTCTTGTCAATAATAGGCTCACGCTTCTTATCGTCAAAGTATCCTTTGTGTGTAATAATTGTATTACTCACACCGTTGTACTGCTGTACATTAGGTGCAATAAGTTGTGCAAAGTCGCCATCTGTACTAATAATAATATGAGTGTCATTCGGGTGCATTTGTACCCAACCTGCAATAAGATCATCTGCTTCTAGTTGCTTGTGTTGCATAACAGTACAATTAGTCTTTTCAGTAACGAAGTTTTTAAACTCGTCAAAGATACCCCAGAATGCAGTATCTTCTTCTGCTTCTGTTACAGATAGTTTGCCGCGGGCAACTTGCCTGTTGCGCTTGTAGGGCTCGTAAAAGTCCTTGCGCCAGCTACGACCTTCTAAACAGAACACAACGTGATCTGCTTTAAAGTCAGTCCATGCTTTCTTTACACTGTTTAGCGTAATGTGTAGTGCCATGCCTACCTTTGTGTCGATATCGCCGCGTACTACGTGACGAGCTCTAAAGAACGTATTTGCTGTGTCTACCAGAATGTATGTACTCATATTATATATGTGCCTTTAGTGTTATCATTATAGCATATGATTGATAGAATGTCAATCATGATACTTCGCTTTTGCTTTTATTAATAGGCACTACGTTAATGTACCCCATTTCTCGCGCTGTGTTAAGACCTTCTTCGCCTAACACTTGCATAGCAATAGTTCGAAACCATCCATCTACAATCTGTTCGTTTGACTCACCGCTATAACCAGCATCAAGTAGTTCTTCAATAAACTGATTATTCCAATCAAGCTCAAAGAAACCGTTCTTAATATTCTTTGGATTAATTTGTGTATCTAACACAGCAACCCATGCTTCGCCTTTAGCAGTAGCAGCTTCTTTTTCTTTAGCAAGAATTGCTCTGCGTAAATATTCATTAGTAGATTCTACAGGCATTTCTTGTTGTACTTTTTCTTCTCTGCCTAGTAGCTTATTGAGCCATTTCATATGTGTTTCCTTAGTTTATCGATTTGTTCATCTTTGTGTACGCCCTGCCTAAGGGCGTTAAGCGCATCGTCATCAAGTCCCCCAGGCATTTCCGAATAAGCTAATGTGGAGTCTCGGAGTGAATCGGTATCCTTTTGCCATAGCAAGTTTTGCAACTTCTTGTACGGTAAGGTTATAACCTTCTGTACGACCGCCCATCGGCATAAGATATACCGGAACATTGATCCCAATTTTTCTGTAAGCCTCGACAGCTCGATCAACTTCTTCAACGTCAACGCTGTCAGCAACAACAAATTTAAAATACATGTCAGCATTAAGTATAGAGCGGTAATTGGCAGCAACAGCAGGCTTAATAGCGTCTGTCCAAGATTCACCAGATACGGAGAGCTTGGGCGAACAACTAAACGTTGTTTTAAATCTTGCCTGATTCTTAAGGTAATCGGCAAACTCCGTGTGTAAAAATTGTGTAGTGTTTGTTTCAAATGTAACATTCTTTAAGTCCTTCATTCTAGGATGCTCAAACAACTCAATATACAAACGCTGCCAAGCAAGTAGCGGTTCACCGCCAGTGAGAATCAAATGGACATCCTGTCCATTATCCATAGTCCACTTACCTTCTGGAGTAAGCGACAGTATATGTTCTACAACTTCGTCGATAGTCTTGTCCATTACAAGATGTTTGAACTCAGGATAGATACTTGCGTAAGTGTCGCAGCCAGTAAACACCAGCGGCAAGTCTTCAAATACTTTTGCAGTTAGATGCACACCGGAGTCAATAAGTTTTTTAACTTCTGGATTATATTTAGCTTTAGGAGTACCACGAGGAAGTCCAAAGTTTTGACAACGGAAGTTGCAACCATATGTACGTAGGAATACACTAGGTACACCTACATATGCACCTTCGCCTTGTATACTGTAAAAGGCTTCGCTATATCTCAATTTCATCGTGCAAACTCCTGTTGCAGTTTAATATTGTCAAAGAATTCTTTCTTTGTACCAGCATCGTGTTTAAAGCTACCTTCAAGTACAGTAGTTTGTGTAAGACTACTATTTGCCATGATGCCGCGATTCTCACAGCATCCGTGTGTTGCTTGAATATACACTCCTAAGTTACTAGTACCTGTAGCAGCTTTAATCTCACGTGCGATGTCATTACACAGTTCTTCTTGTAATGTACCACGTCTAGCACACCACTGTGCAATACGAGTATATTTGCT
>JBDNIA010000283.1:0-9476 GCA_041688525.1 Crocinitomicaceae bacterium
AAATTCTTTTTCATACAAAGCAAAATTCGCCGCTTTGTCTTCCCAAACTTGGTCAATTTGTACGAGTGTAACGTTTAGATCTTGCATAATATTTCTGCGGATTTAAGTAAAGTATTGTCGTCCTTTGCAAAACAAAAACGGACAATTTGTTGCTCAGGTGCCGATGCGTAAAATGCAGAAACGGGAATCAATGCAACGCCGTTTTCTTTCACTAGGCGCTGAACGAATTCTGTATCTTTCTCTTTGCTAATTTCGCTGTAATCGGCCATCTGAAAGAAGGAACCTTCGCAAGGTAAAAATTGAAACCGACTTTCCTTCATTGCATTTTGGAACAAATCCCTTTTGGCCTGATACATTCTTCCTATAGCATCAAAATCGGCTATTTGTGCATATTTTGCAAGTGCCTCTTGTGTTCCATTGTTGACACAAAACACCAAGAATTGGTGTACTTTTTTAATTTCAATCATTAATTTTTCTGGTGCGATGAGGTAACCCGTTTTCCAACCGGTAACGCCAAATATTTTACCAAATGAAGAAACACAAATCACTCTGTCCTTTAAAACATCGAATTGTTTTATTGAAATAAAGTTTTTTTCAAATGCGATGTATTCATAAACTTCATCCGAAAGGATCAACAGATGGGGATATTTCTCACAAAGGTAAAGCAATTCAATAAAATCATTTTCACACCACAAAGTCCCAGCTGGATTATGTGGATTGTTGATGATAAACATTTTGGTTTTAGAATTTACAGCATCATTTATCTTTTCCCAGTCGGGACGAAAATCAATGGACAAATTGACGCGAACAGGAGTCCCGCTCGCTAAAATTACGGCGGGTTCGTAGCAATCATAAGATGGATCGAGTTGCACAACTTCGTCACCATTTTCAACCAATGCTTGAATGGCGGTGAAGATTGCTTGCGTGGCTCCCACCGTAACTAAAATTTCAGAATCGATGTTGTAGCTTTTCCTGTACCTTGCTTTATTCATTTCTGCAATTGCCGTTCTTAAATTTGTATTTCCGGGCATAGGTGCGTACTGATGTAAAAGGCTAGAAGTTTCGATTCGCAAAAAATCATTTAACCGCTCGTCGATAGGAAAATTAGGAAAACCTTGCGCTAGATTAATCGCCGAATAGTCACTCGCCATTTTAGACATAACGGTAAATATGGTGGTTCCTACATTGGGTAGTTTTGACATGTTGAAGTTCTTTTTTGTAAAATTAGTTCATTTTCAATTTGCCAATAAAAATTAGACCTATCATAAATCCTATTTCACTACTTTTTTAACAGATTTTCGTATTCCTAATTGTACTTCCAAAAAATATATTCCAGCTTGTAATTCGGAGAATCCTTTAAGCTCCAAGGTCTCCTGCATTTGTGGAGAATCCATAGTATATTGATAAATTATTCTTCCAGCGGCATCCCGCAAGAGAATTTGACCTTTGTTGAGCGCTTTGTTTTCAAAAGACAAGTACAAAGTTGAAACAAATGGATTTGGATATACTTCGAAGGAAACCGACGAAATCTCTTCTAAACCAGCGAAACTGCATCCGTTCAAGGTGCCCGGCATGTTAAGGTCTAGCCAGGTTACTCGACGCGTTAACCAATCTTTTAGACGCTGAACTTCTTCAGCATAGGTTTGTGAAGGCACTTGTACTTCACCTGTTCCTGTGGCGGCCCCCATGTGCCCCCAAGTTTGATAATGCCAACTTTGACTTTCATTAACCACTGCTGCTATTGAATCAATTTTATTAAACAGGAAGGTTTCGCTGAGGATATTGCGTCGCAAATCATCATATCGACAGCGAACGGCGTTTGCAAACAAGGTATCCTGCAACAAACGAATATACCAACCAGGCGCGTTTACATCCTGATCGACTTCGGGGTACATAAAGCCTGAGCCATTTTCAGAGCCACTCCAAATGTCTTTCAGTGCCCAGTCGAAATCCCAAACAGGACCCGCTTTTAATTTTCGGTAAGTTCCATCGGCATGATCTTTGTCTTTGTACAAAAATCGACTTTTTTTATACCCGTCAATATTTCTTGCGAGTTCATTGATGATTAAGTAATCTATAAAAGTTGGGACATTGATGTAACGACGGTAACCAAAACTTGGATCGTCAAAATTAGTGGCATACAGAGCGTTTTCAAATTCAGCCATAAAATTTTGAATGTAGGTCCGCTGCTCTAAGACGATATTTGATGGTTTTGGATAGTAGTAAACGAAATGTATGTCTAAACCGGGAAAACCTATGGGCGAATAATTCGATTGCCAAGAATCATTATTGTCCCAATAATCCACTTTGATAATATAACCACCTGTAACATCTTGACCAAAAATCTCTGTTGAATCCAGCTTTGAAATTGCAACACGACTTGAATCACGTTTGATTTTCTCTGAGAAAAGATAGATTCCTTGATATTCTCCGTTTAAGATTACATCAACGTGACGAGAACGCACGCCATAATTTCCCATACTCGCAAATGTTTCGTTGGGCAAAGCGTTCCTAGCAAATGATTTGTCGTTGTAATTAGCCAATAATAACCAATCGCTTTCTGCTGGCATCCCCAAGATGGAAGAATCAATTGAAGCCCCGAAACTATCTATTAATTCGAGTGAATACGGTTTTTGAGGCAAGGAAAGCGAGTAATTCCCGCGGTATTCGATGCCGATTTTGCCATTGTACTCGTTGAAAGGATCGGTTAAATGATTGCGACTTCCGGGACCGTTGTAAACTATTCCCATATCCGCTAGTACTTTTACGTTATTGTCAATTGTATTACCATTGGTATTGATTACAACAATCGGCAGGTCGGATGCACTAAATTGAAAATAATTGGCTGGTGAAGAGCCAAATGTAATTGACCAATTGAGCACCGCTCCTTCGTCTTGTCCGTAGTTGTCGCGAACACGTAATTTCCAAATTCCATTCGGATTTTGACCATTATTAACGCCACCCATCTGCTGCATTGGAGTGACTGTTCCTGTAAAAGGAGCAGTTCCTGAAGCAATTCCTTGAGATGCTGAGGCGTTAAAGCAAGTATTCACCATATTATCATCCCCACCGCCAATTCCGTCTGCCAATTTTCGAACAGTTCCATTTGGAGCAACCAACTCTATGGTTAAATCTGCCAAGTAGGTATGATTTAGATTGAGACAAACGGTTTCAAGCCCAAAAGTAGTTGTATTGATTTGGGTTTGTGATAAAGTAACCGTAATTGGCACATCGATTGTTTGATAATCTAAGATGGGTCCGCCACCGCCATTAAACGTCTGGCCGAAAAGGCCACCCATCATTAAGCTTGCGCTTAGCGCAGAGAATGTTTTCATTTATTTGCGTTGTTTTTGTGAATCGAAGTTATTGTTTTTTCTGATTCAAGCGATTAAAATCCTTTTTTAATTCAGACCACTTTTTGGAGAAAAATGGTGGTGTGCTTCTAAAAAACAGCCTGATTCAAAAAGGGAAACACATCAGTTGTCTTTTGTGGTTCAGCGATTTATTGGGATGAAATTATGAATTGAAGGCCTTCGAAAGTGTTTAAGGAAACCGATACTCCAAAAATAAGTTCTCGAATTCTTTTTAGGAATATGCTATGGGCCGCAAGATCAAAGTAAACCGCTAATCCGTATATTTGCCAAATGAGAAAAATTCTATTTTCTGCTTTGATATTAGCGAGTTGTAGTTCTGCTCCAGAAGGTTTTTGTGAATGCTTGGAAAAAGGCGAGCAATTAAACAAAGTTACCAATGAAGTCTTGAGTGGTGATTTGTCGAATGCTAAAAAAGAAGAAATGCTCAAAATCCGTCAAGAGAAAAACAAATTTTGTGCTTCTTTTGGTAATACAAGTGGCAGCCAAATGCGGGAATGGGAAAAATCTTGCGCGGATTAATGTGTTGAAAAAGGAGTAAATGGATCGAATCTATTGATGGATTGAAGTTCTTGAATGCCGCCGTCCCTAACTCGAATAACACGTCCCGGGAATTTTTCTACCATAGTCATGTCGTGTGTTGCCATTATTACAGCTGAGTTTTCCTCATTGGCAACGGCACGAAGCAAAAGCATGATTTCTTCAGACGTTTCTACATCTAAATTACCAGTTGGTTCATCTGCCAAAATTAGTTTTGGCTTGTTCAAGAGTGCACGCGCAATCGAAACTCTCTGCTGTTCGCCTCCCGATAAAGCAAATGATTTTGCATTAATTTTATTTTCTAGTCCAACTAACTTGAGTACATCCAACGCTCTCTTCTCCATTTCTTTTTTGTCAACCCAGCCTGTGGCTTTCATTACAAAAAATAAATTCGCTTTAACCGTTCTATCTGTTAATAATTGAAAATCTTGGAAAACGATACCCAACTGGCGGCGCAGCATTGGAACGTCATGACGCTTTAGTTTTCGGAGATTAAAACCGGCTACGGTTCCTTCGCCTTCCGATAAACTAAGTTCGCCGTAAAGTGTTTTTAAAAGACTACTTTTCCCTGTTCCTGTCTTACCAATTAAGTAAACAAATTCTTTGTCGCCTAATTCAAAGTCAATATTTTCCAACACCAATTCAGCTTGTTGGTAAATTTTACCATTATGTATCTTTATTACCTTTGGTTCAACCGTCTCCATAAGTGTAAAGTTGCGGATTTTGAATGTGTTAAAATACAGGTTGATTGAAATAATCTCAACAGTATTGCGTTTAAAACTTTTGAAGAGTGCAAGTACAATTGCGGGGGATAGGCTTACCTTTATTTGTTTAAAATATGGGTGAAATGTGCAAAATACTTTTAGTATACCTTCTTTTTTCATGTAGTTCCCTCTGGGGGCAAACTTCTGATAAGTACAATAGTGTTTATGCGCCTTTTTATCGTGCGGAAGAACTGTTTCTGAAAGAGCAATATGGAGCGGCACGAAAAGAATTTCATGATTTTACAGTTGGTTTTCAGCAGAAAAACGATCCACTTTATGTAAAAGCGCTTTACTATGAAGGCCTTTCTGCGCTTGATTTACAGCAAAACGATGGAGTGAAATTATTGGAGGATTTCAATAAAAATTACCCTGAAAGTATTTATAAAAACTTAATTTTCTTTCGATTAGGAAAATATTTCTATCAAAAGAAAAAATATGACGAGGTTATTTATTGGTTTGAAAAACTACCGGCTGTAGACGTTGAAATAGATGATAAGGAAGAATTCTATTTTAAAATGGGCTATGCCTATTTTGAGCAGAATAAAATGGTTCAAGCCAGAAGCACATTTCACGAAGTTAAAGACAGTCCATCGCAATATGGCCCTCCGTCCCTCTACTATTATTCCCACATTGCTTATTTATTCGGATCTTATCAGACGGCTTTAGACGGATTTGACACACTCAAAACAAACCCGAAGTTTTCTTCTATTGCACCTTATTATATTGCGCAAATTTATTATTTACAAGGACGTTACAATGAAGTTACAGAACTCGCCCCTGTTTTGTCGGACTCCATTAATCTCGCAAATGAAAAAGACATAAACCTGCTAATTGGAGACGCTTTCTTCCGTATTGGAAAATATGACGAAGCAGTTCCCTACCTAGAAAACTACAATGCCAAAACACAAACAACTCGTTCCGAAGATTATGAATTGGCATATTGCTATTATCAAAGTAAGGCTTATGAAAATGCAATTCGCTTTTTTGATAAGACAATTAGAGTTCAAGACACGCTAGCGCAAATTGCATCGTACCAAATAGGTGAATGTTATTTATTACTCAATAAGCCCGTTCCGGCAAGAAATGCTTTTGAACTGGCAGCTACGATGAGTTTTAAATCGGATGTGCAGGAAGATGCATTGTATCAATTTGCCGTTTTATCTTATAAGTTGGATTTAAATCCCTACGATGAGGCAGTTGTAGCTATGGAACGTTACCTTAAAGAGTACCCCAATTCTTTGCGAAAAAATGAGATTTATCAGTATTTGGTTAATTGTTATACCACGACTAATAATTACGGAAAGGCGCTCACTTCTTTGGACAAAATTCCCAACAAGGACATTCGCTTAAAATCGGTTTATCAATTAATTTGTTTTAACGCTGGCGTGGAACAGTACCAGAAAGCGGACTATGATGAGGCAATCCGTCTGTTTGGTTTGGTTGATAAATATCCAATCGATCCAACTCTGAGCGGCAAAGCTAAATTTTGGTCGGGTGATGCGAGTTACCAGAAGAAAATGTATCGTGCGGCAATACAACAATATCGAGCATTTTTGATCTCTTCAGGAATAGCGGACACGAAACTGAAAGTTGACGCCTATTATAACATTGGTTATGCAAACTTGATGCTTCGCGATACAATGGAGGCAATTGAATCTTTTAAATTGTTCACGCAGCAATCTTCGCTAATGAACAAAACGAAACTAGCCGATGCGTTCATGAGAATTGGTGATGGTTATTACTCCACGCGTCAAAATGAATCTGCAGTTCAAGCTTATAAAAGTGCGGTTGCGTTAAAATCAGGTTACGAAGACCAAGGTTTATTCTACATGGGTAAGACATATGGTTATATGGATAAAGGCGATGATAAAATCAGTGTTTTGTTAGATATCGTCAACAATTATCCGCGGTCTAAATACGTTCAAATTTCTATACAAGAAATTGCTGCAACACACAAAGGACAAGCACAATACAATCATTCTCTAAGATATTATCAACAAATAATTACGGACTATCCAAATGCATTAATTGTTAAAGATGCCATGGTAGAAATAGCCGACATTTATTTTAAAAAACAAGAATACGCGAGGGCAGAATTAGAGTATAAAAAAGTGCTGCGTTTATTCAGTAATGATCGTATGATTTGCGAAGCAGGAGGCAAAGGTTTACTCGATGTGTATCGCGCATTAAAGCAACCAGAGAAACTTCAAGCCATTATCGACCAATATTCTTGTGCGAATTTGGGTTCTGATGATCAAGAAGAATTATTTTACACACCGGCTTATGAATTGTATAGAGATAGTAGCTTTGCCCTAGCAATTCCACAAATTCAAAAATACTTGGACCGTTATCCTACTGGAAAATACAACGCTGAAATGAAAATATATTTGGGCAATTGTTATGAGCGCACAGGAGATGAGCCACAAGCAATACGAATTTATCAAGAAGCCTTGGAAGGACCAAACAACGGATTTACAGAATTCGTTGCGTTGAAAGTTTCCAAGTACTTGTACAATGGAGGGAAATATAGCGAAGCTTTGTCTTATTATCGAAAGCTTGAAGAAGTTTCTTCTCAGCCAGATGTAATTTATAATGCTCGATTGGGCATCATGCGTTCTTCGTTCTTAATTGAAAGTTGGTTGGATGCTGCAACTTACGCCGACAAAATTCTGAAAAGTGCTCAGCTCAACAACACAATTCGTCTAGAGGGCGAATATGCTAGAGGAATGTCCTTGTATCGCTTGGAAGATTTTGGCGGAGCACTGGATCCGTTAATCTGGATTTCGAAGAATACGACAACCATAATGGGCGCTGAAGCCAAATACACTATTGCTGAATTGTATTACAAACAAAACGAGTACGAAAAAGCGGACAAAGAGGTTAGAGCAATTCAGAAGATGAAACCGAATTACAACTATTGGGTGGCAAAAGCTTTGTTACTTGAGACGCGTATTTTAATGATAAAACCAGATTTGGTGCAAGCAGAACAAACATTGAAATCGGTAATGGATAATTATCCCGTTTCGAGCGATGGGATTTTAGACGATGCCGATATTTTGTGGGCAGAATTGATGATTTTGAAAAACCCAGATAAAAATATTGACCCGAATAACAAACCAATAATTGAATTGAATGGCAACTAAACAGAAATATTACTTGGCGTTTTTTGCGATCCTATTTTCCTTTGGCATTTTTGCCCAGGGTGATGTTACAATTATTGTAAAAGGCAATCGTGAGGTAGAAAAAGCGGCTCGAATTGCAGTAGCTCCTGTAATTATAGATACGATATTGCCAACTCCTGTTATTGATTATCCGCGCTTGAGTTTAATGCAACCAACGAGTATTGAATTGCAAAAGATTGATCCCGCATCTGTGAAGATTGTCGACAAATTACCGGAGTTGTATCGCACTTTCGTGAAAGTTGGCGTAGGAACGGAGTTCATGCCTTTGGGAGAAATATATTTTAATAACACTCGATCGCGCCGCTACCATTATGGCGTAAATATGAAACATTTGAGCTCTTTTGGAAATATAAAAAATTACGCTCCAGCTCAATTTGACAGGACAAACGGTGAAATTTTCGGATCTATTTTAGAGAATAATTACACCTTGAATGGTTCTTTCCATCTGGGTTCTCAAGGTCTTCATTATTATGGATTTAAAAACGACTCTATACAAAAAGATAGTATTCGTCAACGCTATACTGATGTTGGTTTTTCAACACAATTTCTTTCTCACAAAAGGGACAGTGCAAACTTGAATTACAAAGTTGGAATTGTCTACAACAATTATAATTCGAAATCACCTAGTATCGATAGTTTGGCAAATTGGAAAGCTAAGGAAAATTATTTTGCCTTAGAAGGTGGCGCATGGTACAAAATGGGTAAAGAGGTTTTTGCCGCCGATGTTGCTTTAAAACACAATCAATACAAATATGGAGAAGTTGGGAAATATATTTCGCCAGTTGATTCAGGTTTGTACCGCAGTAACACCGTTTTTAGTTTGAAACCGCACATAACTACTTTCGCATATAATAACCGCTTAAAAGCAACAGTGGGATTGGATTTTACGGTCGATGGTGGAACGAATACTAAAGCTTACATTTATCCAATTGCCGATGTGAAATATTCATTATTCAATGATATTTTCATTCCTTATATCGGGGTTAAGGGAGGATTGACCCAACAAACGTTCAAAAACTTGAGTCGGACAAATGAGTTCATTTTACCAAATATAGAAATCAAAAATGAACACAAAGCAATCGATTTTTACGGAGGTATAAAAGGAACAATTTCTCGAAGAATAGGCTTTAAAATTGGTGCTAGCTTTATGCACATTAAAAACAAGGCGTTATTTATTACGGACACGTTGCATCCAAGAGGAAATCAATTCAAGATGATTTATGATACCATGAATCAAGCAACAATTGAAGGTTCGATTTATTTCCAGTTGAAAGAGAAAATTAAAATTGACTTAATTGGTAAATATCATTCATACACGCTGCTCAACAATAGTTACGCTTGGAATTTGCCAACTTTGGAATTCACCATTCGTGGGAAATACAATTTGTATGAAAAACTAGTTGCCCAAGTTGATTTGACTTTATTAGGAGGAAGAAAAGCGCTGGTATTCGGACCAGGAACAGATGTTTTAGAAGAAAATAAGCAATATTTTAAAAGCCTCGGTTTTGTTGGAGATGCAAATTTGAGCTTAGAATATTTGTACAATAGCCGAATTTCCGCCTTCTTTCAAATGAATAATTTCGCCGGTCAACGTTATTTGCGTTGGAGTAATTACCCGG
>JBDNIA010000284.1:0-7570 GCA_041688525.1 Crocinitomicaceae bacterium
CTTTTTCAAATGCATCTAATTGAACTCCTCCTTGATTTGCGAATTCTATAGACGGACTTATCGTAGGACTTATTTTGATGCCGGAGGAGTAATGCTCAATTACCTCGTCAAGCGTTTCAAAACGACCGTCGTGCATGTAAGGGCCCGAAACGGAAATGTTTCGCAAGGTTGGGACTTTAAATTTCCCATAATCTGAAGAGTTTTTCGTTATTCCGCCTCGACCTAAATCGAAGAAAGTTTGATCTAGACCATTGTTACTAAATAATTCAACGTGCATTAGTGGTCCGTTGTGACAATGAAAACAATCACCTCCATTTAAAGAGTTAAACAGATCATAACCAGCCCATTCTTCATTCGTCACAGACGTCAATAAAGTTTGTTCTTTGGGATTTAATGGCAGACTATACTTTTGCTTGTACATCACATCGTATTTTGAAAAGCCACTAATCATAGTCCGAAGAAATTGCGCTATTGCTTTTGCAACCAGTGTTGAATCAACTTGATCCGTACCAAAGGCTGAATAGAATTCTTTGCGATAGTGCGCATCCGCTTTAAGTTTTATGACAGCGTTTGTCCAGCTTTGATGCATTTCAATCGGATCTTCAACCGGTATTAAAATTTGATCTTCTAAAGATTTTGATCTCCCATCCCAAAAAAAGAATTTTTGATAACCAAGATTAACCAATGCCATAGAATTTCTTATTCCGTCCTGGCCTGTTATTCCTTTGGAGTAACGCCTCTTATCAGAAAAGGAAGCTTGAGGAGAATGGCAATCAGCGCAAGAGATACTGTTATCTCCACTTAATTTTTTTTCATAGAACAATTTTCTACCCAATTCCACGCCATTAACGGTCAAAGGATTGTCGATTGGGATTATCATTTTAGGAAAATGACTAGGTTCATCCAAAATATAAGGTGTATTGATCGGTTCAACGATTCCTTTTTTACAGGAAATCAAAAAAGCTACAGAACAAAAAAAAAGTGCGATTTTCCTCATCATTCTTTACTTAATGCATTCACCAACTTATCGACCACCAGGTTGCTCAAGAACATTTGAGCATTGGTGGAATGCGAACTGAAATTTACCCGCAAATCCAGATCATCACCGGGCTTATCGAATAAATCGGTCATGTTGAGAATCAAATTTGTTTTCTGTAGATTTTCATTCACCTTGATCCAATTCAATCCGCTGAAACTAATTGGACGAAGTATTGGGTTCATGCCCAAATGGAACAGAAAACTATGATCAAAATCGTCGATTCCATTATCTGTTGTATCCACTTTGCCTTCAAGTTTCACAAAAATATATCCCGGGTTCCAGCCCCAGTGCATAGCGCCTGAATTTAAAATATTCAATGCAGATGTAGACGGTGGCAACGATGGATCAGCATTGTTTAAAGAAGTTGGTACACCAATATTCATGTTTAAATTACCGAAGTCTGCCGCTGAACCCGAAGTTGATCGCACAAGCGTGCCCCACGTTCGGAAATCAAAAAAGTAAGAATCGGAAAATACAGCGGACCCGTTGGACATGTCTGTACCCAACATTTTAACATCTGTAAAAAAATAGCGATATCCGAGCGGACTTGCGATCACTTGGTCCAAAACATAATCTTGACCGTTTGCCTTGGGCACCAAATGGACTTCCAATTTATTGACAGGTTCTACAACTTCTACTTCATTTTCTTTTTTCTTTTTGCACGACACAAAAACAAGAAGGGCGAAGACTAAAACAAGTTGTACTTTTTTCATTATTGATAGATTGCTTTAACAAATTGATCCATAATTTTATTGGAAATAGTCGCCTGACTGCTCAACGAATTCGACGAAGGGTCAGCCTTCAAATCATGTTCCAGCTCAGGTTCGTCAAAAATATTTTTCATGTTCAACTTTAAGTCGAGGCGGTTGGTTGTAGCATTCACGTTGGTCCATTTTAAATTGTTTAACTCTACGTTTCTCAGCAATCCGCTTGCGCCGAGGTGAAACGTAATCAAGTCATCAAAATTATCTATTCCGTCATCCGAGAAATCAGCTCTGCCTTCTAGTTTGAGGAAAATATAACCCGGATTCCAGCCCCAATGCATATCGTTGGAATTGATAATGTTTAATGCCGAAGTTGTTGGCTGCAAAGAAGGGTCAGTGTTGTTGATATTCTTACCAACACCAATTTGCACATTCATGGCTGTAAAATCTTTTGGATCACCTTTTCCATAAAAACACTGTGTTCCAATTTTTTTTGTATCGTACATGAAGTCTTCTCTATACAAATCACCATTTGCATTTTTTACATTCATGCCAATAAACTGAATTCTATTAAAAAAATACCTGTATCCATTTGCACTGATAATAATATCCTCCATGGTGTAATCAACATCATTCAGCATAGGTTTCAGATGTACCTCGATTAATTGTTCGGTTGGGACTTCCACTTCAATACATTCCTCCTTTTTTTTGCAACTCGCAAAAACAGAAAGAAACACAATTGTAACTACGACTATTTTTTTCATACTTCAAATTTACGGAACTACAATTGAACCAACAAAATAACTTTCATCAATGTTCATACATTTCTAAAAAAGCATTTCTAAAACGAATATTGTTACTTTTAGATCATGGAAAACGCAATGATCAAACCGCTACAAATCATTAGTGCTTCTGCGGGCAGCGTAAAAACCTACAAATTGGTTTTGACTTACTTGGAATTACTCCTTGAAAGCTCAAAAGCTGATCCTTTTGCCCATATAGTAGCTATGACGTTTACCAACAAAGCTGCGTTGGAAATGAAGACAAGAATAATTGAAGCATTAGAAATTTTGAGTTTCCCCCAACAATTCAAACGAGAAGAACGCAAATATGAAAACGTACTTTGTGAAAAAACAAAATGCTCACCAGAACAATTGGCGGCAAAATCAAAAATTATACTTCAAAAAATTCTTCACCGCTATGAAGATTTTAAGGTGCTAACGATTGATAAATTCAACCTGCGTTTAATAAGAAGTTTTAGCCGTGAATTGGATCTGCCAGCAGACTTCGAGGTGATAATAGACGAAGATGAAGTTTTAGAAAAAGTGGTTGATCAATTGCTTGCAGAAATCGGTAATGCGGAAAATGAAACATTGACCAAATTGGTCCTCGGTTATGCTAAATCTCAATTAGAAGAAGGCGAAAAGTGGAATTTTAGAAGTGATTTGATAAAATTTATCGCACTTATAAAAAGTGAAAAAGAACAGAAAACAGTCGATCAATTGATGCTGATTGAGTTTTCTGAAGGTAATTTTCATCAGTATAGAGAGGCCTTAAAAAAGGCGGAAAAGGCATTCGTAGCAATAATTTCTGGCTTCAAGGACTTTTTGAATTCTATTGATTTTTGGGGAATTGCTAATTCCGATATTGCTGGTGGAAAAACCACCGTTACTCAAGTTAAAAAATTTCTACTGCTAACTGAACCGATATACGGTTTTATGACGGAGCCCACGATCAAGAATTTATGTGAAGGCAATAAAACGAATGAGCCCGTTGCTGGAATGGAAACGAAATTGAAAGAAATCGAACCTTTATATTTCGAACATTTCAAGAATTTCACCTTGCTCAATTCTATTCGAAAAAATTACCACAACATGTGGCTATTGAAAATTTTGGCGAGTCGCTTGGAGAAAATGCGGCAAGATGAATCGTTGATTCGTATTTCAGAATTCAATCAATTAATTGGGAAATTGGTTCAAAATGAAGATGCTCCTTTTCTATACGAGCGACTGGGAAATCGTTATGAGCATTATTTGTTGGATGAATTTCAAGACACTTCTCGAATGCAATGGCTCAATTTAATTCCACTTGTGCACGAAGGTATTTCAAAATTAGGCTTAAATTTTATTGTCGGCGATCCGAAGCAATCTATTTATAGATTTAAAAACGGTTTGGCGGAACAATTTGTTGTCCTCCCAGAAATTTATAACCCAGAGAGCGATTTAAATTTAGCTCAGAAATCGCATTATTTCAAAAGTTTGGGCGAAAAAAATGTCATTAAGCAAAATTGGCGGTCAACCAAAACCATTGTTGATTTTAACAATAAAATTTTCACAGCATGGAGCAAAAACTTGCCAGCAACAACACTTTCCTTCTTTAAAGATGTAGAACAAGAATCAGTATCTGACAAAATCGGGTATATCTGTTTTCAGCATATTGAGAATGACAAAGATAAAGTTGCTAGTCAAAATACTGTTCCGCAAATAATTAGTTGGATTGAAGAAGCAATAGCAGATGGATTTAAACCTAATGACATTACTATTCTCGGTCGAGGAAATCGAGATTGTAATGAATGGTCGGTCGCTTTAACCGAAAGAGGATACAAAGTCGTGAGTTCCGATTCTTTATTTGTTGATTCGGACTTATACGTTCAATGGATAATTTCTTATTTACAAAAGCGCCGTTCTCCGAGTGTAGAAAGTATCACTAAGAAGTTTATCTCAATGACTTTAATGGTGAAAAATTTGTCTTTATCTATTTACGAAGAGTACTTTATTCCAATTGAAGGCACAAAATATAAACGGATTGACGAGAATAAATTCATCACAGATTTTTATTCTTCCAACGATGATTTTTATATTCCCTACGAATCTATATACGATATCATTACCAAGTTTTGCACCTTAGTAAAAATTGATGTCTTAAAAAATCATTATGCACATCACCTGTTGGATATGGCCTTTCAGTTTGATCTTCGTTTCGGTCCTGATTTACAATTATTCCTAGAGCAATATCTATCAAAAGGCAAAAGGTCTTCTGTGCAACTGCCAGAAAGCGAAGATGCCTTAACAGTAATGACGATTCACAAAAGTAAAGGGCTTGAATTTCCAATCGTAATTCTTCCTAAGATTTCAATGACGAAAGAAAAAAATGATAAAATCAAATATTTCATTCCGTCTGAAGGCCAAATCGTTCAATTATCGAGAAAACAAGTGGAAAGTATTCCGGAGTACGCTCGTCTTGCAGCAGAGGAAGCAGAGCAAATAATAACAGATAATACGAATTTATACTACGTTGCTTTTACCCGGCCAAAAACACGTTTGTATGCCCGTAATATTTACAAAAAAGGATCGCAGGAAGAAAAACTTAGCGAAGCGTGTATTCATAATTTCACTGAGAGTTGGAGCGAAGAAACGCATGAGTTAATTATCGGAGAGAGATTAGAAAAAAGGATTGCTGCCAATGCTTCTAAAATCGAAAACACAAATTTCAATCCAATTTCGTTACAAGATTTTCTTTGGTTTCCGAATATTGCAATAGAAAACAACAATCCATTTGACGAAGATTTTACGATGAGTGAAGCCCAACTTTTTGGAACGCAGTTTCACCTCTTGTTGTCTGAAGTCGACCATAAAAATCAAATAGAAGAAAAATTAAACGAATTAATTGCTACTGGCGATATTGACAGACAGTACAAGGAGAAACTCAAGGAGCAATCGCATGATATTTTCGAAAAGTACTTGACAAGTTTATACGAGTCAAGCACTAAAATATTGAGCGAACAAAGTATTCTCTTCGCGGAGGAAAAAAGTAGTCGACCAGATAAAATATTGATCCAAGAAAATCAAATTGTTGTTATCGATTTTAAAACTGGCAACCTAGAAAAAAAGCATGAAAAGCAGGTGAAAAACTACGGTCAATTGCTCGCAAGGATAGGCTATACCAATGTAAAATGTGCTTTGCTGTATACCGAAATATCAGATTTCGTCTGGGTTGAGTAATTACTCCTCCGCCACTTCTTCTCTCTTTGGATTTTGAATAATCAATCGTAACGATAAATTATACGTCAAATAATTCCAAACCCAATTTAGGAAAATTAGGAATTTATTTTTTATTCCTAGAATAGAGCGCAAATGAACCACCATCCAAACCAACCACGCTAAAAATCCTGAAAAATGTCTGTGCGGTAAATCAACTACTGCCTTGTTTCGACCAACAGTTGCCATACTACCTAAATTCTTGTATTCGAATTTTTTTAATTTATCTGACTTACTAATTGCCTGAAAATTCTTCCCTACATTTTTCCCGTGTTGTATAGCCGTTTGGGCAACTTGTGGATGTCCGTTTGGATACCTTTCTGTTTCCATATATGCCACATCACCAATTGCATAAACAGAATAGTCACTTTCCACTTGGTTAAAGCGATTAACCTTAATTCGACCACCTCTAGCGTAATCTTCGTCTTTGAGACCAACAACTTTGTTTCCAATTATTCCTGCAGCCCAGACCAAGTTATGTGTAGAGATATTATCAATGCCTTTAATCGTTGCTGTTCTGCCGTCATAATCTTGAACGATAGCATTTAGTTTAACTTCAACACCTAATTTTTTAAGATATTCTAATGCTCGCAATGATGACTTTTCGCTCATGCCATTGAGAACTTTTGGTGAACCTTCAACTAAAGTAATGTGCATCGAAGAAAAATCCATTTCTGGGTAGTCGCGCGGCAAAATAAATCGCTTCATTTCAGCAATTGTACCAGCCACTTCAACGCCCGTGGGTCCACCACCAACAACAACAACATTTAAAAACCCTTCCTTTTCCTCCTCCGTTTCACTCGCCAAAGCGTGCTCAAAACTTAGAAACAATGAATTGCGTAACACCAAAGCCTCACCAATAGATTTCATTGGAAACGATAATTTTGCTATTTTTTCATTACCGAAGAAATTAGTGCCAGCGCCTGTTGCCAACACCAAATAATCGTAAGAAATAGAACCTAAATTCGTTTCAATCTCTTTCTTTTCGGTGGAAATCATTTTTACTTCTGCCAGTCTGAAATGAATATTCTTAGCTTTTTGAAACATTCGCCTAAAAGGAAAAATGATTGAACTTGGTTCCAAGCCCGCCGTTGCAACTTGATAAAACAAAGGTTGAAATTGATGGTAATTGTTCTTGTCAAGAACCACAACTTGATAATTTGAGTCCGCTAAATCTAAGGCCAATCTAAGACCCCCGAACCCGCCTCCTACAATTACTATTCGCGGACTATTGGATTCTGGTAAATTTGCTTTCATAGCTAAAATATTTATGACGTAAAGTTAGCTTTAATAGGAAATGAGAAATAGAAATAACTTTGTTTTAACAGAGTTAAAAATGTTGGCGCGGATCCAACTAGTTTTCTGCAAGCATTTTTAATTTCTCCAAAGCTCTTGGAAATACTTCATTCATGTAATCAACGTATTCTGAGAGTAAGTCTACACTAACTTTTACTTTGGTTTTTCCTGCCTTGTTTAAAAGGAAATATTGTTCACGAGCGCCTGCCCAATCTCGTTCCATTTCAACGCCATCAAGCACATCACCCAATTGTTTGAAAACCATTACTTCATTGTCAATTTTTGTTTCAATTACGCCGTACATTCCGTTGTTTTTCGCATCCATAAAGCGGATAGGATCACTTTCGTCCCAATCACTTATTGCATGGGAACCAGGAGTAAATGGTTCAGACCAAATTCGATAATTTTTATCCTTCCAAAGAGATTCCCAAACTTTCTCACGAGAAGCATCGATGTATATTTTGTATTTTAAGGTTACCATAATTAAATGCGAA
>JBDNIA010000285.1:0-1921 GCA_041688525.1 Crocinitomicaceae bacterium
GTGTTGAACCAAACCCTCGTTTGATTAATACTGGTTTTTGAGTTTTCGCACATGCACGTAGAATTCCTTGATCGTACATTGCTTTTGCTCCAACTTGAATTACATCTGAATATTCTATCACCTCATCAATTTGGGAAGCATCACGAACCTCAGTAATAATATTTAGTCCATGCTTTTCTCGCATTTTAGCCAATAACTTCAGCCCTTCTAATCCCAATCCTTGAAAACTGTATGGACTTGTTCTTGGCTTGTAACATCCACCGCGCAGCGTAGTTAAACCTAATTCCTTTATTAGTAAGGAAGAAGATTCGATTTGTTCTTCCGATTCAACCGAACAAGGACCGCCGATCATAACCGTATTCTTGGTATTTCCTCCTATGGTAATGTTACCAATTTTCACTTCACGTGTCTTCTTGAGGTAATCTCGCGATGCCAATTGGATATCGTTTTTCATTGGAAAAAAAGCTTCTACACTTTTTTCAATTCCAGCTGGTAATTCCTTTAAGGAAGAAGCCGTAACCAAAACGTAAAAGTCTTCTTTTTTATAAAAAATAGCCTGACACTGCATAGCAATTTTTTCTGCGTCCGTGTGACTTGTTGTATTTTTTAAATGTATGATCATAACTCTCCTTTGATAAGGTTTACAAAGGTAACAATTCCTTTTGCTCTATTCGCTGAATCTTTTACAGGAAGATAAGTTACCTGAAATTTACATTCGCGTATTACTTTCATCATCTCGATAACGGTCATTTCTTCATCCAATGAAACAGGCGTTTTATTTACCAGTTTTTCGGGAGACATTGCATTGAAATCTGATAAGTTTCTCAATAGTCCTTTACGAATATCTGCATTAGAAGTTAATCCTTGTAATTCTCCTTCACGATTAATAACCAAACAAAATCCCAAATTACCTTGTTCAATTGCTTTCAAAATATTTTCGTTCGACAATTCTTCGGTTAACACAGTTGGTGCTTCTCCGATGGGAATCATGAAATCTTTAATTTTGTAATGTGAATCCATTTCACGCGTGGTCAAATCCATTAAAGCGTGACCGATACTTGGCGCTTTAAATAAATAAGAACCTGAAACAGACGAGCGCACACCTAGATTACGAAGAATGAAACTAACTTCTCCGTTCACACCTCCATCCACATGTATAGCTTTTCCAGGGAATTTATTTCTAAAATTTCTAATCTTCGAAAAGTTATGCGCATCGAAAACTCCTCCGCTTTGACCCGGGATTGTTGCCATAATGAGAATGAAATCCATTTCTGAGAAATTTTTAAAGACATCCACTGATGTTGGCGTGATTACTGCCAAACCTTTTTTACCAGAAATATCTTCCGGGATTTTAAATCCTGGTTTTAATTGCTCGTACTGAAAAGTAAGGTATTCAACAGGTGTTTTTCTCAACAAGTCAAAATATTTCTCTGGTGTTTCTGTTATGATGTGCAAATCAATTGGCGTATCTGTCCATGTGCGAATTTTGTCAATGTCCTCAAAAACGCGAACATCATCGTTGCAATCTACGTGCAATAAATCCACTTTGTGATCAATCAAATCTTCAATAACTTCCTTAAGAGATCGTTTAATGTCGCTGTAAATCGATGCTGATATTTTCATATTTTATTGATTGATATTGTAAAGTGTTTTAAATTGACGGTTCGCAATTACCAATTCTAAACGATTGGGATGGACTACTTTTTGAAGACTGTCTTGTAAACTTTTCAAAATTGCCCTTTCATCGAAACTGAATTGCTTTGGTTCAAATTTTGCGCTTGGAATTAACTTTAATTCTAGAATTTGACCCTTTCGTTCGATTTGAAGAAATTGTTTTTTTTCACCCAAGAGTTGGTGCTCTTTCCAATACATTGCAATGTTTCGAGCAATTTCTTCATCATCTGGGTTTGTAAAAAAAATA
>JBDNIA010000286.1:0-7117 GCA_041688525.1 Crocinitomicaceae bacterium
TTGTTTCACCAAATCAACCCACGTTTTTCTGTTTTCCAAAGCTGCCGTAATGTCTAGAAACACCAATTCGTCAGCACCTTGTTCCACGTACTTTTTAGCCAATTCAATTGGATCTCCGGCGTCTTGTAAATCCACAAAGTTGACGCCTTTCACAGTTCGCCCATTTTTGATGTCTAAACAAGGAATTATTCTTTTTTTTAGCATAATTTTTTTAATTCATTTAAGCTCAATTTTCCTTCATAAAAAGCTTTCCCAACTATAGCGCCTTCGCAACCTAGTTCTCGTAATTTGATGAGATCATCAAAACAAGAAACACCGCCACTGGCAATTAATTTTACGTTGGTTTTTTTTAAAATTTCTTGATACAATTCGTTAGATGTTCCTTGCAGCATGCCGTCTTTGGAAATGTCGGTGCAAATAACGTAGTGAACTCCTTCTTTTTCATAAGTTTCAATAAAATCTACAACATCTAATTCCGAGGTTTCTATCCAACCAGAAGTGGCTATTTTTCTATTGTTACAATCGGCTCCCAAAATAATTTTATCTGGCCCATATTGCTGAAGCCATCGCTTGAAAGTTTCGGATTCTTGAACAGCAATACTTCCCCCAGTAATTTGGTTTGCGCCGCATTCAAAGGCTATCTTCAAATCTTCATTGGATTTTAAACCACCGCCAAAATCTACCTTCAGCTGTGTTTGTTTGCAAATAGTTTCTAAAACCTTGCTGTTTACAATATGTTTCGATTTCGCACCGTCTAAATCGACAACATGTAAATATTGAATACCATGATCTTCGAAAACTTTCGCTACTTCAAGCGGATTTTCGTTGTATATCTTTTTTGTGTCATAATCACCTTTCGAGAGACGAACACATTTACCTTCTATGATATCTATTGCTGGTATTATTCTCATAATTCTAAAAAGTTTTGCAGTATTCTCGCTCCAAGTCCACCCGATTTCTCGAGGTGAAATTGTGTCGCATAAAAATTATCTTTTTGTAAGGCAGCACTGAAGGGTATTATGTAAATACAGGTTGCAATTGTATTTTCATTTATTTCAGCATAATAACTGTGGACGAAATAGACGTCATCCTCTTTTTCTATGGATTCGAATAAATTTCCTTCGATGGATTCAAAATTGTTCCAGCCTACGTGTGGCACTTTTTCTTCGGGAGGAAAACATTTGACATTGGCATCAAAAATTCCCAAACAAGTTGTGTTTCCCTCTTCACTTTTGCTGCACATGAGTTGCAGCCCCAAACAAATGCCTAAAAACGGTTGAGTTATCGATTTTATCACTTCGTCTAAACCTCGTTCTTTTAAATAGTTCATGGCTGTACTTGCTTCGCCAACTCCAGGAAAGATAACTTTATCTGCTTTCAAAATAGTTGCGGCGTCATCGGTAATTGTACTTTCGTAACCCAAACGTTTCAGCGCATTTTGAACGGATTTGATATTCCCGCCGTTGTATTTAATTATGGCTATCATAATGTTCCTTTTGTGCTTGGAATACTATAATCTTCTGTTTTTGCAACGGCCATTTTTAGCGTTTTTGCAAACGCTTTGAAGATAGCTTCAATTTTGTGATGTTCGTTGTTGCCTTCTGCTTTTATATTCAGATTGCATTTCGCTGCATCACTAAACGATTTGAAAAAGTGCATAAACATTTCCGTTGGCATTTCTCCAATGGTTTCACGCTTGAAATCAGCATCCCAAACTAGCCAAGGTCGGCCGCCAAAATCGATTCCTACTTGCGCCAAACAATCGTCCATGGGTAGTAAGAAACCATATCTTTCGATGCCTTTTTTTGTTCCCAATGCTTTAGTAAAAGCTTCACCTAAGGTTATTGCGACATCTTCAATGGTGTGGTGTTCATCGATTTCCAAATCGCCTTTTACCAAAACTTCCAAATCCAGGTTTCCGTGCTTGGCAATTTGCGCTAACATATGATCAAAAAAACCAATGCCAGTATTCAGTTTCGATTCTCCAATTCCATCGAGGTTGAGCGCGATGTTGATACTTGTTTCCTTTGTAATTCGGCTGACTTTTCCTACTCTGGGTTTTGCTTTTAAGAATCGGTAAATCTCGGACCAATCTTTTGTGCATAAAATCGCATTCGTATTTTCTTCTCCGATAAATATTCCTTGGGCTTTGAGGTTTATTGCAAGTTCAATATCTGTCGCTCTATCTCCGATAACGTAGGAGTTGGCAAGATCATAATCGCCATAAATGTATTCGTTCAACAATCCTGTTCTCGGTTTTCGTGTAGGTGCATTGTCTTCCGGAAGACTTTTGTCAATTAGTATTTCCTTGAAGCTAATTCCTTCGTTTATAAAGGCTTGAATTATTTTATCTTGAGCCGGCCAAAAAGTGTTTTCTGGAAAAGACGCTGTTCCCAAACCATCTTGGTTGGTAATCATGACCATTTCGTAATCGAGTTCAGCAGCAATTTTGGCCAACCATTTAAAAACCCCTGGGTAAAACGCGAGTTTTTCTAAACTATCCAACTGAAAATCTATGGGAGGTTCAATGACCAACGTTCCGTCTCTATCTATGAATAATACTTTTTTCATCGTATGTTTTTTAAAGCGTTTAACAATTTCGTGTTTTCTTCTTCCGTGCCAATTGATATTCGAATACAGTTGGCAACTTGTTTATTTCTGTTTCGTGTAATGATTCGTTGATTGACCAAAGCCGTGTAAATTTCATCTGCATTTTCTAGTTCAATTAAGAGAAAATTGGCATCAGATGGATATAATTTCTTGACCAATTCAAGTTGGTTCAGCTCAAATTCTAAGCGCTCTTTTTCCCGGAGAATTGTCATTCTATTTTGCTCGAAAAAAGATCGGTCTTTCAAAGTTTGAATTGCAGCTTTTTGGTTCAACTCACTAACATTGTATGGTGGTTTTACCTTGTTGTAAAATGAAATAATTTCTATATCTGCATAGGCTAAACCAATTCTGGCTGCTGCTAATCCCCATGCTTTACTCAATGTTTGACTAACAATTAAATTATTGTATTGAGCAATCAAATTGATCAAAGATTCGCCTTCCGAAAAATCAATATACGCTTCGTCAACGATTACAATTCCATTGAACTTTTTCAGGATAAATTCAATTGATTTTTTATCGATTAAATTTCCAGTTGGATTATTGGGGGAACAGATGAAAATTAACTTTAAATGCTTGTCAGAGAGGAAAAATTTAACACTTTCTAATTCAATTTGAAATACTTCATTCAAAGGAATTTCGAGTAATTCTACGTTATTGATTGCTGCGGAAACGGCATACATTCCATAAGCAGGTGTAAAGGTAAGTGCTTTGTCAATTCCTGGATTACAGAAAAGGCGAAAGGCTAAATCAATGACTTCATCGCTTCCGTTTCCAACAAAAATGATGTCGCTTTCAATACCTTTCAGCTCCGCTAATTTCTTTTTGAGCTTTTTTTGTTGCGGATCAGGATAACGGTTTAAATTGCCAAACGGATTTTCATTGGCATCCAAAAAGATTCCCTCTTTTCCTTTAAACTCATCTCGAGCACTCGAGTAAGCTTGCAAACTCGCAATATTTGGACGGACTAGTTTTTTAATTTCAACCATTGTTTATCTGTTTTAGTCGAATGGAAACTGCATTTTTGTGTGCAATTAATTCTTCCGTTTCCGCCATAATTTCGATGGCATTTCCGATGTTATTTATTCCTTCTTTACTTAGTTCTTGGAACGTTATTTTCTTGATAAAGCTATCGAGAGAAACACCGCTATAGTTTTTCGCAAATCCATTAGTTGGCAATGTGTGGTTCGTTCCGCTGGCATAATCTCCCGCAGACTCACAACTATAGTTACCCAAGAAAACAGAGCCCGCATTGATTATGAAATCAATGAAATTAGTTGATTTCGCAGAGGCGATGATCAAGTGTTCAGGAGCATATTCATTGCTGAAATCAAAACAAGCAGTCAAATTATTGAATGCGATTGCTTTGCTGTTGGCCAAGGCTTTTAAAGCAGTTTCCTTTCGAGGAAGTAACTCGACTTGTTTGTAAACTTCAGCTAAACAAGCGTCGATAACCTGTTGCTTGTCGCTCAATAAAATGACCTGACTATCAGCGCCATGTTCAGCCTGCGACAATAAATCTGCTGCAACGAAACTGGGTTCACAGCTTTCGTCTGCAATTATTAATACTTCACTTGGTCCGGCCGGCATGTCTATCGCTGTTCCAGCTTGCTGCACTAATTCTTTGGCTTTGGTTACGTATTGATTTCCTGGACCAAAAATTTTATATACTTGTGAAATAGATTCTGTTCCATAACTCATACCAGCAATAGCTTGCGCTCCGCCAACTTTAAATATTTTCGTTATTCCAACTAATTTGGCAGTATACAAAATTGCAGGGTGAATTTCTCCATTTTTGTTTGGCGGAGTGCATAAAACCATTTCGCGACAACCAGCAATTTTTGCTGGAATACCCAACATTAAAAGAGTAGAGAACAAAGTAGCACTTCCGCCAGGAATGTACAAGCCAACTCTTTCTATTGCAACCGATTTCCGCCAGCATTTTACACCCGGAGTGGTTTCAACAACTTCCTCCACCTTTTGCTGCGCTTTGTGAAATGCATATATATTGCTGTATGCCAACTGAATGGCATCTTTTAGTTCTTGGGAAACCGTTGCAGCTGCCAATTCTTGTTCAGAAACCACTAAATTATCGATGGCAACACCATCAAACTTCCTAGTATACTTGATCAGCGCTTGGTCTCCATTCTCCTTCACATCGAAAAGAATACTGTTCACGACTTCGTTTAATTCAGCATTATTCAATACTGGACGTTTTACCAGTTCCGACCATTGCGCTGTATTTGGATTTAGATATGTTTTCATTAGATTACCATTTTATCGATTGGGACAATTAAAATATCTTCTGCTCCTGCCGCTTTTAACGCATCTATGACTTCCCAAAATTGGCTTTCATCGATCACGGAGTGCAAAGAACTCCAGCCTTCTTCAGCTAAAGGAAGTAGAGTTGGACTTTTTAAAACAGGCAAAATCTTTGTGACGGCTTCAATTTTATCGTTGGGCACATTGAGAAGAATGTATTTGCTATTTTTTGCTCTTAAAACTGCTTTCATTCTAAAAATTAGTTTGCTCAATATTTCCTCCTGTGCAGCATCAAGTTGAAGTGATTTCACTAAAACAGCCTCCGACTTTAGAATCACTTGAGTTTCCCTCAAACCATTTTTAAATAAGGTGCTTCCTGAACTTACAATATCGCAAATGCCGTCCGCTAAGCCAATATTTGGTGCAATTTCAACAGAACCAGAAATGGTGTGGATTTCAGCTTTAATGTTATTCTCGTCCAAATAAGATTGAAGCGTAAGAGGGTAGGAGGTGGCTATCTTTTTTCCGTTAAAGTAATACAAAGAGTCGTCTTCAACTTCTTTTGGAACAGCCAATGAAACGCGGCACTTTGAGAACCCTAATTTCTGTACTATTTCGACCTGACTTTGTTTTTCTACCAAAATATTCTCACCAAGAATGGCAATATCTACAGTTCCATCTTCCAAATATTGTGGAATGTCTGAATTGCGTAGATATAGTATTTCCATTGGAAAATTTTCTACTACAACTTTTAATTGATCCTTGCCGTTGTTGATGTCAATGCCGCAATCTTTTAATAATTGCAGGGAGTCTTCATTTAATCTTCCGCTTTTCTGAATTGCGATTTTTAATTTACTCATTTTACTTTTTTAATAGACTGAGCAAATCTTTGGCAATAAAAAAACACCGTATGATTAACTCAGACGGTGTTTATAGTTAGTTCAATTACTTACCATTATCACTTCACCTGAGGGAGAATATGAGAATGATGTTGATGTAACTGTACAAATGCCATTTTTAATTTATTTAAAACAAATGTAATGTAATTATTTAAATAAAAAAAGAATTGTTTTAACGATATTGAATATTTAGGGCGAGTGAATATAACAAAGAAAGATCCCGTTGCTCACGAAGAAAAAATTTACAAGTGAATTTTAGGCGTATAGAATTTTAATCTTTTACGTTGATTTTATATGTAATTCGCCGCTAATATTTATGATTCCAAAAACTTTGTTTAACAATTAACGTTAAAAGTTAGACAAAAGAAAATAATTATGCTATCTTTGAGAAAAACAAAATTTTATATTATGAAAAAATTAATTCTTATACTAACAATTGCTTCAACTGCTTTATTTTCTAAGAATGTTTCAGGACAAGAAACGTTAGTAGATGTTGCGGTTGGAAACGAAAATTTTTCAACTTTGGTAACAGCTTTAACAGCAGCAGACCTGGTAACGGCTTTGCAAGGTGAAGGACCTTTTACTGTTTTTGCTCCAACAAATGACGCCTTCGCTAAAATCAATCCAGCAACTTTAACTTCATTGTTAGAGGTGAAAAATCAAAAAGCTTTAGCTAACATTTTAACGTATCACGTGGTTTCAGGCAAAATGACTGCAACAGAGGTAGTAGCTGCCTTGAAGAAAGGAAATGGGAAGGTAGAATTGAAAGCTTTGAATGGTCAAGTTTTAACTGTTGTTCAAAAAGGCGATAAAATTTTGTTAAAGGACACGAAAGGAAATTATAGTGAAATTGTAGCTACTGACGTCATGGGTAGTAATGGTGTAATTCACGTAATTAACGCAGTGGTAATGCCTAATTAATTAGAGTTTTAGTATTAAAAGAAGCTTCGATTTATCGAGGCTTTTTTTGTGTTGTTATTTCGGGTTTGGATAAATATTGTATTGTGCCTACTTATTTTTTATTGCATTTAACCTGGAGTAGTTAAAGCCCAACTACTGTCTTTTCAGTTAATGAATGAAGCGTAGAGTTTATTGTTCTCATAATACCTTGGAATCAAATGTGACGTCAATTGGATTTTTGGAGCATAGGAAAAAGCATTTTTAAAAAAGGAAAATTTTTTTAAAAATTAGTATTGATTTAAATCGGGATTTGTATTCTCAACGAGTCACACCATATATCTCTATTAAAAAAAACAGAATAAATATTTACCTCTAACTACATGACAAAAATTATAAACAATTGATTATCAATAAATTAAGTCTTAAATTTCTTGTTTAAAACCTTGAAA
>JBDNIA010000287.1:0-3909 GCA_041688525.1 Crocinitomicaceae bacterium
CGGAAAGGTTTCTTACCATTTTTACGACGGTAACAATTTTTCATGTTTTTATCTAAAATACGAACTTTTACATTCCCTTTCCATTGATAGTTGAAAATGATATCAATTTCTTTCTTCAATAAATCATCGTAGATAGGCGTAGTAACTTCAATTCTACTATTCAAATTTCGCTCCATCCAGTCTGCGCTGGAAATGAAGTACAAAGGGGCTTTATTGTTTCCGAAGATCATAAATCGAGTATGTTCCAAATATCGATCAACAATACTGATGACTTTAATATTTTCGCTTATTTTTGGAGCACTAGGAACAAGGGTGCATATACCGCGAACAATCATTTCAATTTTAACACCGGCTTGACTCGCTTTGTAAAGTTTTTCTATCATGACGTTGTCGACAAGATTGTTGATTTTAATTTTAATAAAACCATCATTCCCATTTTTTGCAAACTTTATTTCGTTGTCGATAAGATTTAAAATTTTTTCACGAGAATTGAAAGGCGAAACGATTAATTCTTCAAATGGGTAACTTTCGTTTCCCGTTTCTATGAGTTCAAAAACCTTTCCGACTTCATTTGTGATTTTTTTATTTGATGTAAGTAAAGCTAGATCACTATATATTTTTGCTGTTCCTTCGTGAAAATTACCAGTACCAACATAACTTACGATTTGCGTTTTTTTACCCGTAATTCGCTTAATATGAAGAAGTTTAGAATGGATTTTGCGCTGAGGTAAACCATAATAGACATCTGCACCGTTTTCTTTTAACCTTTCTGACCAGTTTAAGTTATTTTCTTCATCAAAACGCGCTTGCAATTCAAAGACGACAGTCACTTGTTTTCCATTGCTGACAGCGTTCATTAAAGCATTCATTACTTGCGAATCTTCTGCGACACGATAGAGATTGATTTTGATAGAAACGACTTTTGGGTCTATTGCAGCTTCACTAATTAAATCCACTACGTAGGTGAATTTATGATAGGGAAAATGCAACAAGACATCTTGTTCCAGTATTGCTTTGAATACACTTCTTTGACCTTCTAGCAAAGGGTGAATAAGTGGCGGCATGGCTGGATATACGAATGATTTATTGTTAAAGTCTGGGAACTTGCTGAAATCTTTGAAATTATGGTATCTGCCGCCAGGAATTGTATTTACACCTTGCTTCAAATTCAAACCATCTAGTAAATATTCCAACATATCTTCCGGCATCTGCTGGTCATAAACAAAACGCAGTGGTTCTCCTTTTTTCCTATTCTTTACACTTTTTTCTATTTTTTCAATGAATGATTCGGATAAATCATCATCTAAATCAAGTTCAGCGTCTCTTGTGAATTTAAAAGTATGCGCCTCAATCTCATCAAAATTAAAAATTGAAAAAATGGCGCGAAGGTTTAATCGAATGATATCATCGATTAAGATTATTTGTTGTTTTTCACCATCTTTGAGTTGATAGAATCGTGAAAATTGAGAAGGAATCTGAACGAGGGTATAACGCACCTTTTTTGCTGTGGTATAAATCATTTTAACCGCCAAATAGATTTGATAATCCTTTAACCTTGGAAAAGGTGTTTTCTTATCGAGTATCAAAGGAACGATGGCGTGCCTCAGCTTTTCTTCATAAAAAGCGCGAAGCTCAATCTCTTGTGCAGGGTTTAAATCTCTTTGCGTTATATGAAAAACATTGTGTTTCGTAAAATCGATAAGTATTTTTTTATAGGCGCATTCAAATGATTTTTGTTGAACGAGAACGATTCTTCTTATCTCTTCAAGTAAGTCTTCTGGCGTTCCATTAAACCCCCCAATTTTTTCTTTGTCTATGGCCTTCATTCGTCGCACAGTGGCAACACGTACACGAAAAAACTCATCAAGATTGCTCGAGTAAATACCTAAAAAACGTATTCGTTCTACCAGCGGCACACTTGTGTCCATAGCTTCTTGAAGGACTCTTTCATTAAAAGACAACCAACTCAATTCGCGATTAAGAATTAAACTCATGGTAACAAATAATTCAAATTTAGTTAATGGAATCAAAAAAGCCATCGTTTTGCGATGGCTTCTCATTTATATTCTCATTCCTTTGACCACTCGGTCTTTGCGTTTGTTTTTTTGTGATTTTTTAATCTTCACCAATAAGTAAGCATTCCCACTCGTGGCAGTGGCGAAGTATTCGTCTTTATTTCCGTAATTTACTTTCCCTCCCTTTCCTTGTTGCCAATCAGCAACAAAATAGTATTTGCCAGAATCCATATTTGGGCGGGTCATAAATGTTAGCGTTTTTCCAGGACCTGTTTCGAAACGGATAAGAAAAGCTCCTTTGTCACCTACTTTATCCATAACACATTTCGTTTTGGGTAAAATAATTATTCGGTCAGAAATTTTAGATGAGCTCGTTACTAAAGTTCCATCACTTGTAGTAGTTGATGATCCTTGTTGCGTAGATCTCTCTAAAATTATTTCAGAGGAAACATAAAACTGAATCTTTTCGCTTGCGATGTTGTCGGTTGTCAAATTATATTCAGTTTGTATTAGTTTCGTCAATGGCACTTTCATCGCACAACTGGCTAAAATGAATACTCCTAAAAAGGCGAAAAATAATTTCTTCATATCAAAAAGTTTTTACAAATATAATGATAACAGCCCCCTAAAATCATACCAAGAAAAGAATTTTGTAAATTCCTGTTAATTTTGTGTTCAGTCAATCCCATAAATATGCATATTGAAAAATTTACTTTTAATCCATTTCAAGAGAACACTTATATTTTATCTGACGACAAGAAAAATGCTGTTATCGTCGATCCTGGTTGTTATGAGCGGGAAGAAGAGTTAGAGCTCCAAGTTTATATCGAGAATAACAAGCTGAATGTTATAGCGTTGTTAAACACACACGCGCACGTCGATCATGTATTGGGAAATCAATTTGTATTGAAGAATTATAAAGTTCCTTATTATTTGCACGAAGCTGATTTCCTATTTTGAAATCGGTTGAAAATTATGCGCACGTTTATGGAATGGGAAACTATAAGGTTTCTCCCGATCCTACCCATATCTTGAAAGGTGGGGAGACACTTAAGTTTGGTGAAATGGAAATGAAAGTATTTCATACTCCCGGTCATTGTCCTGGACATGTCGTATATTATTTGGCCAAAGAAAAACTGGTTGTGAATGGCGATGTTTTGTTTAAAGGTAGTTTTGGAAGAACTGACTTGCCGGGCGGATCTATGGAAGTATTGAAAAAATCAATTTTTGAGATAATGTTTAAGTTACCTGAAGATACTGAGGTACTCTCTGGACATGGTGATAATACCACCATTGGCGAAGAGAAAAGAACGAATTACATAAATAATTTGTAATGCGTATTGCCATCAATACACGTTTCCTTTTGAATGGGAAAATGGAAGGTTTCGGCTGGTATACCTATGAAATCTGCAAACGATTGGTGGTAAATCACCCTGAACATGAATTTTTCTTTTTTTTTGATCGACCTTTCGATGAAAAATGGGTGTTTGCTAAAAATGTTACACCTCTTGTCCTTTCACCGCCTGCGCGTCACCCAATTTTATTTTATATTTGGTTTGAATGGTCAGTAACGAAGGCATTGAAAAAACACAAAATAGATCTCTTTTTTTCACCAGATGGCTATCTGTCTCTTCAAACAAAAATACCCCAAATTGCAACTATCCACGATATAAATTTTGAGTATTACCCGAAAGATATTCCTTTTGCCGCGAGAAAGTATTTACGCTATTTCTTTCCGAAATTTGCAGCAAAAGCCAGTGAAATCATTACAGCTTCACAGTATTCAAAAGCAGATATTGCTCAAAAGTATGCAATCCCTGAGTCGAAAATTCATGTAATCTGGAATGGAGCTTCCGATTTGTTTGTGCCGATTGCAAAAGCGAAAAAACAATAC
>JBDNIA010000288.1:0-1502 GCA_041688525.1 Crocinitomicaceae bacterium
AAACGAAATTGAAGAAATAAAAGCCAACAAGATTTTTGAAAACGCTTTTGAATGGCGTTTTGAATTTCCCGAAGTGCTGAATGATGATGGAGATTTTGTTGGCTTTGATGTGGTGATTGGGAATCCGCCGTATGGTGCAACATTTAATGAAAGTGAGAAAGAGTATGTCCGCATCAACTTCAAATCGTACAAATACAAATTTGATAGCTATGTGTATTTTATTGAAAAAGGATTAAATATTCTTAAACCAAATGGTACTTTAGAATATATCACTCCTATACTTTGGCTCACGCTTGATAATTGCTATCCAATTAGAAATATGCTCTTGACAAAATACAACTTAAACAGATTATTCATTCACGGAGAAGGTGTTTTTGAAGAAGCAGTTGTAAATACGCTTTCTTTTCAAGTTCAAAAATCAAAGCCAAAAAATCAGCTACTGATTATAAAGGAAAATATTGAAACTACAATTGATAAATTAAATGACATCGATGAACCTTTACAGAAGATTGAGTTTAAAACGACAGCCTTAGAAAAAAGAATAATAGAAAAAATAAGAAATAGATCTACATCGCTTTCAACATTTGGGGATGTAATTCAAGGTTTAACCCCATACGATAGTTACAGAGGGCAGTCAAAAGAAATCATAAAAAACAGAGCATATCATTTCGACTTTAAAAAAGATGACACCTGTGGAAAATGGTTAGAAGGAAAAAATCTCAATAGATATGATATTACTTGGAACAAACAATGGTTAAGTTATGGTAATTGGCTTGCTGCACCGCGTTTGAAAAAATTCTTTATAGGCAAGAGGATATTATTTCGAGAAGTTCCTGGTAAAGGCAGAAGAATACAGGCAAACATAACAGATGAAGAGTTTTATTATGGACATAGTATTTCGCCTTTTAAACCATTTGATGAATACAAGAATGATTTGGAATTTATATTAGGAATAGTCAATTCTCAACTTCTCAGTTGGTATGGAAGTTTTGTTTTACCCAACTTCGGAAAAGATGTATTTCCAAAAATGAATCCTAATGATATTAAAGAACTACCTATTCCAAATGTTGTTAATAAAGCGAAATCTTCATTAATTATATTGGTTGACAAAATAATTGAAGCAAAAACACAAAACTCATCAGCCGACACAACCGACCTTGAAACCCAAATAGACCAACTGGTTTATAAACTTTACGAATTGACCGAAGAAGAAATAAAAATTATAGAAGGTATATGATTTTGGTAATTGAACATACCGTTGGTTACATGCTTAAAGTCATTAAATCAGGCATTAAAATTAGTGCTTATAAAGATGAATTTAACGCAATACACCATGGAGATTACAAAAGTTTTCTTCAAGAAATGAAAGAGCCAATTCCTTTTATGATTAAGTATCAAAATGGAGTAATTACGAATGAGGAGGGTAATCCAAATTATGATTGTGATTTTGAAGGTTTGTCTAAGGCTGGTTCATCATTAAGAAAATTCTATAAAGATTGTCT
>JBDNIA010000289.1:0-2244 GCA_041688525.1 Crocinitomicaceae bacterium
AAAGGTTTTGTCAGATAATCGTCACCTCCAGCTTTAAAACCCGCTACTTTATCTTCCGTCATCGATTTTGCCGTGAGGAAAAGAATTGGCATATTCTTATCAATTTTCCGAATTTCCATTGCGAGAGTAAAACCGTCTTTCTTGGGCATCATTACGTCAAAAATCCCTAAATGAAATTTTTTTTCACCGAACATTTTCATAGCTTCTACTCCGTCATAACAGAGTGTTACGATATAGCCTGCTGATTTTAAATAATCAGAAATAACGAAACCTAAGCTTGCGTCGTCTTCGACCAATAGAATTTTTGCATTCATTCACTGTACTTTTAAATCAATAAAGAAAGGTAGCATTTTTTTAGGTTTTTATGCATTTAACAATCATTTTCAACTTGAATTTAGACAAAAAAATAAGAGCTTCAAACGGGCGTCTGAAGCTCTTATTTACACTAATCAACCTAACCTACTACTACTACGACAAATTTAATGTTAATTTTGAATTAAACAAGTATTTGTCAAAAAAAATCTAAAAAAAGTTTGCACAATAAAAAATAGGGCCTATACAACCTGAAAATGTTATTTTTGAAAAAAGCTTATCATGAACAAATCCATACTTATTGTTGACGATGAAATAGATATTCGCACCATTCTGGAATACAATTTAAAAAAAGAGGGTTTCATTATAAGAACCGCAAAGAATGGAGTTGAAGCTATTAAAATTGCCAACGAAATGCATCCAGATCTAATATTACTAGATGTAATGATGCCTGAAATGGATGGAATGGAGGTTTGTGAAACACTGAGGAGAACTCCTGGTTTTGAGCAAACTTTTATTTGTTTTCTAACAGCAAGAAGCGAAGATTACAGTTTAATTGCAGGTCTTGATGCCGGTGCGGATGATTATATTGCCAAACCGATCAAAAATCGTGTGTTAATTTCCAGAATTAACTCTTTTTTCAGGCGAAGCAAAATTGAGCATCAAATTGAGGAGTCGAGCAGAATAAAAATTAATCGCGAAAAATACGTTGTTGTATTAGATGGTGAAAACCTGCATCTCCCGAAAAAAGAATTTGATTTAATCGGTTTACTTATGTCCAAGCCGAATCACGTTTTCGAACGCGATTTTATTATGGAACAAGTCTGGGGGAATGATATAATCGTTGGTGATAGAACAATCGACGTACATATTCGGAAGTTGAGAGAAAAAATTGGCTCCGAATTTATCAAAACGATTAAGGGAGTAGGTTACAAATTTGTCAGCGAATCTGAACAATAAAAAAGGCCACTGCAAGCAGTGACCTTTTTGTTATTCTTAAAATTTATTTTAGAATTTACTGTTCGCTTGAACCCATCCCCAAGAGAAAGTTGAGTTATTCATACCCGTTGCCGTTGCTGAAACTGCTACTGCACTAGCTGCAGACTGATCAGAAGACCAAACTGGACAAGTAACTGGAGGTGTTGCTCCGTCATTAGAGGTTGTATACACTTCAATCCCTCCATGCTCAGAAGTTAAAACTTTCAATTTAGGAGTTGAAGCAATCATGTTACTACATGCGTCTGTTTTCACTGCTCCACAAGCTGTTTGGTAGCTCGCACGTACTTTCAGCTTATTGTTTGTAAATCCAGAGAATTTAACATCGTTGAGTGTTCCTTGCGCCTTATCTTTTAAATCTGCTGGGCGACCAAAACCATCTTTAGAATAAACCGAACCATTTGTAAGGGTAAACAATCCCGTCACGTATGTAGTACCTTCTGTTCCGTCAATTTCCAAACCTTTATCTGATTCAGCATCTTCAATAACAATGAAATTAGTTATCGTTCCCGCATAATTTTGGTCGATATCCAAACCATCGTCGCCACCGTATGCACAAATAACATTTGTAACATTTACAGTTCCTCCGAAGAACTCAACGCCATCGTCCAAGTTCGCAACGATTTCAATATCACTAATTTCAGTTCCATTACCAACTCCACCCAGTGTTAATCCGTTGATTTCATTTCCAGCACCAATTAAAGCTCCACCGTGACGAATTGAAACGAACTTCAATTTACCTGAATTGTCAGCATCGTCGCTACCTCCATATGAACCATATGCTTCAGAAGCTGGAATTCCCTCGATTTGAGAAACTACGTCACCATTTGAAGCAGAAATTTTTGCATTTCCCAAAATGATTAATCCACCCCATTTACCTTTGTCTGTTGTAGTAAGGTTGGTTCCTGTAATTTGTCCAATCTGAATATTATCCAA
>JBDNIA010000290.1:0-4964 GCA_041688525.1 Crocinitomicaceae bacterium
ACAAAAAATTAAAATTAAAAAACATGGCTATAGAGCGAAAAGCTTATTCAAATATGGTTTGGATTATATCGCAAACATCTTGTTAAACCCTCAAAATCAATCAAATGTAAACGCTTTTGATTTTTTGTCATGTAGTTAGTAGAATAATCTAAAAAAGCAGTTGGTTCATCGAGGAAAATATAGTGTGTTTCTTGCGTTAAGACTTTCGCAATAGCCAGCATTTGTCTTTCACCGTCACTTAGTTCTTCCGTAAATTTGTCAGCTAAATGTGTTATTTCTAAAGTTGAAAAACTTTGATTGATAATTTCCTCATCTTTAGCAGATAAACGTCCGAAAGCGTTCGTATAAGGCGAACGTCCCAAAGCAACATATTCTTTTGCCTTCATGTATGGAACGCCTGAAAAACGACTTTGTACGAATCCAAAAAGTTTTGATTTTTCAATTGGAGTCAGGAGGGAAGCAGCTTTATTATCGATTTTCATTTCTCCAGAAATTGCAGGAATTTGACCGATCAATGTTTTCATTAACGTGGTTTTCCCGCGACCGTTGGCTCCAATTAATCCATATATTTTACCTGCTTTCAAGTTTAGTTCTTGAATTTCAAGTAAGCTTGTCGAATAACCAATATGTAAGTTCGTTAATTTCATCGTGCAATTCGTTTTACGATGAAATAAATAACCATAGGCGCTTTAAACCTGTTAAAATTAGAAGTAAATGATAATTGTTTATGAGAAGATCATAACGAATCGAAAAACAAAAGCAGATCTCTCTCTAAAGAAAAACGGTTATTAGGGTTTATATTTGTCGAGGCATTCTATTTCTTTGAGGTAATGCAAGAGGAAGTAGATAAAAGTATTGATTTCGAAAAATTGAAGATCATTGGAAAGGCGTTAAAAAAGCTCCGAACGGATCAAGGTTTTTCGAATTATCAATTGAGGGCTGAAAAATTAAATATGGCACATTCTCAATACAACGCCTATGAAGTTGGCATGTAAAACCTAACCTTAAATACGTTGTTTATCATTTTGGAAGCTCACAATATTACTTTGATAGATTTTGTAAATCAGTATCTTAAGTCAGAAGTAGGGCTTTAAGTATGATTCTAAAAATAGCAAATGTTAAAAATTTGGTATACTAAATTATTTTGTATAGTATTACAATGTCGTCACTGAAAAAACGACCATTTTATATTATTTAACTAAAACTATTTATCATGAAAAGAACAACTAAAAACTTAGGGAAAAACCCTCTGTATGTTTGTGTTTTTGTATTGACATGTTTTTTTATAAATAATGTCCATGCACAAAATCCTTATTTGAATAACGCAAATGCACAATTAAGATCAATATTTAGCCAAATTACTTTCCCCTCACCTAATGTATTGTTTCTGTACGAGAGGTCTGCAAAAACCTCAGATTCTACTTTTTATCAAAATAATAGCCCAGACACCTTAGATCAAGAATTATGGCTTGAAATATATGATGAAATGTATTATGCGTCGCATGATACAACGCCTTTAAAAACTCACGTGCAAGTTGAAAATTATGGATATAGTTGCGGCAACGATACCATCACAATTGGAATAATGGATTATGATTGGTATTACTTACAACAAAATGCTCTTACTTCTAATACATTTTTTGATTTTGACCTTGTCAACAATCAATTACAAGACAACCCAACGAGACCATATGCGCCTTTTAGTCAATCGAACATTTTTGCGGTTGCGCCAATGCAATTAACGAGTAATTATCTTACACCTACTTTCAGAATAGACCCGTATTTATTTTTAAGTGATATAAATAATACACCTTTATATAATTCTAGTTCTTTCCGTTTAGATTTTGGAGATGGAACGGGTTGGCACTATTTTGACCCAAACGTTTTAGGTTATTATACTGTTGATTACCAAATAATGGGGGAATATGAAATAACTGCAGAAATAATAGGTGAAAAAGATTTTGTCTTAAAATCTTCCAAGTCAAAAATTAATATTATTGGGAAAGCTAAATCAAATTCTGCAGATGAAGTTTTAGATATGCCTGGTTTAAATATTGGTGTATATCATCCATGTAATGTAGACAATGAGAAAGTTATAATTTATTTAGAAGGAATCGATATTCTAGATATGTTGCCAAACCAGAACAGAAGTATTGATGTGATCTATGAAGATATGATTCACAACAACTATATTGAAGAAGTAAGAGATTTCAACTATGCTTTTTACGTGGTTGATTGGAAAAACAGTAGAATTGATATGCGATTTAATGCTCTATATGTCGTAAACTTAATAGAGAAATTAAAAAACGATTACCAATATAGCGATGAACAATTTATTCTTATTGGAGAAAGTATGGGTGGTGTTGTTGGAAGGTACGCTCTAACCTTTATGGAAAGTAAAGACTATACAGCAGGCGTATTTAGCAGCTTTTTTGTTGAGGCTTTGGCTCCTGGAAATGCAACATATTTGGCATTGCATCCAACATTACCACTTTTAGGTTATGCAAATAGAACGCAAAGTTTAGTATCAAGAATGCATAAAACAAGAGAGTTGATAACACTTGATTCTCCACATCAAGGTGCTAATGTTCCATTGGGTCTTCAAATTGGTTATAAAAAATTAATGGGCGGTTTATTTCCAGGGTTAAATTTTATTACTAATCTCACAAATCAGGGATTAGGCAGCTACGCAGCAAGACAGATGTTGTTATACCATATTAATGGAAAAGTAAACCCACTATCGTCCACTTCAGCATATTTACCTGCTCTTGAATTTTTTACATTCAATGCACAATTGGCATTAATGGGTGATTATCCGAAATACGCAAAACTAATGGCTCTATCTAATGGAGCAATTAATGGAGAAGGACAAAGAAACTCAGCTGGAAATATAAGAACAGCTAATGATGTGATGCTAAATTTATCCAAATATAAAGAATACAAATTATTTGGAAATTGGTATCCACTTTTTGACGCCCAATTAAAGTTGAATTCCAATCCTAACTGGAATGGTCAAGTATATTATGCAAACTTTGACTTTTTTATTCCTTATATTCAATTATCTTGGTTTAATATCTCAATTCAAACTATACAAATCAATCTTTATAATGATTATGAAAATGTGCTTAATGTTAAACCATATTGTGTTTCTGCAGGAGGTAACCTATCTTATAGTTTGAAAAATCATTCTTTAGGCTTTGGATTTATTCCACTTCAATCTGCATTAGATTATGGTAAAGACTTAAATATGCCACTAAATCATGATATTGAAAATGAAAACATTAACACAAAACTATCTAGGACTCCGTTCGATGTTATTATCGGTTATCCTGAAGGTTCTTGGAATCAAAACCATCTAAATTATAGAGATGAGGGTGCATTTAATATTACGGGTGTAAACGCCGTGAATTGTAACGCATTTAGTAACGAAAGATATACGTATTCTGACGCTGCAGATGGAGGTTTGTGTGATATAAAAAGAGGGCTTCTTAATCTTGAGATAGGTGATGAAGAAATGTATATCGAAAATTGGACTTTGAACAGACCAGCATTATTTCAAGCTCAATATGATGTTCGTGTAAATGAGAGAAACCCTTATTATCAATATCCGTCATCTACTGGTGGAGCACTAATCAAAAAAGGAATGTATTCGAAAGAAAAAAACTTTGGCATGACGCCAACAGCGAGTGCAAAATTCTTTTATAATACAGCAGGAGCTCCGCCAAATTCTATAGGTTTCTCTTATACAAACCCTTTGCAAAATGGACTGTGGGGTGAATTTGAAATGAATATGGAAATTTGTTTAAATGACTACAGCACAAAACGTCCTGAACCGAACGGGAACCCAGCGCCGATGAATGGAACAACAACTGAAAATTTCATGGTACTTGTTCCAAATCCGGTGAATGGCTCAACAGTTAACTGTAATTATGAGTTTAGAAATAAAATCGAAAAACAAACAATTCAAGTTTTTGATGCAACTGGAGTATTGATCTCAAGAACGGTTATCAACTCGAAAGAAAGTTCGAATACAGTTCAAATGGAAATCGGTAATATACAAGCCGGAATGTATTTCGTAAGTGTTGATAACGGTACCGAGCGATTAACACAAAAATTAATTGTCAAATAAATAGAAATCATGCACAAATTAAGAATTTACCTTTTACTTATTTTACCTATTGCTTTAATGAGTTCTAATTGTAAGAAGAATAAAAATGATCCTGATAAATTTCAGGTTCTGAAAGGCAGGATTATGGAAAATTGTACAACCCCATACGCTTCGAAATTAATTAAATTGAGTGGAGACAACGCTCTATCTGATTTGTTTTGTGTTGATGTTAATGGTAATAACGAATTCTATACAGATGCCAATGGTTATTTTGAAATAACATTTAGGAAAAACGGTAATTGGGGCACACTTTATGCCCCATATAAAGTCATAACATTTATTCCGATTGGTTCGAATGAATGTCTGGACATCGGCGAGGTTAACTTAAACGGATCGGTAAATTTTTTAATTCAACTTCAGGCGAATAGTTCGTATACAATTAATGATACGTTAATAATTCCAGATTATAACAGTTCAAATACTGGTGATCAAATTAAAATTGCTGGGCCATTTTCCAGTGGCGTTATTGACACGGTAATGAATAGGTCTTGTACTAACTATCCATTAAAATACTCTGAACTTCCTTGTTCTGATATCAATTATTACTTTACAGGATATGGAGAATTACGTTTTTTAAATTTTAACACTCCGTTTTGTCAGAGTAATTTATCTGAAGTTTTAATAACAATAGATTAAAATAAATTTTAAGATAACAGTGAAGTACTCCCCATCCTTAAGACAACATTTTCATTTTCTTAGTTGTATTACCCGACCAACTTTGGTGTAAAATAAAGTGCGTCTGGAGGAATACTACCAATTTCAGTATGTCTTCTTTCTGTATTGTAAAAATGCACAT
>JBDNIA010000291.1:0-10423 GCA_041688525.1 Crocinitomicaceae bacterium
AACTACAGGATGTAGTGGGTTGGCGTATACTTTTGAGTATGTAGATGTGTATGAAGCAGAAGCAGGCGTAACCAATTTTGCTCAGCCTGAATTTGTAGTGTTAATAGATGCCAAAGGACTAGCATACTTAGATGGTATGACCGTAGATTGGATACGTAATGGATTAAATGAAGGGTTTGATTTCTCAAATCCAAACGAACGTGACCGATGTGGTTGTGGTAGTAGCTTTCGTATTTAAAAGCCGAATGAAAGATAAAAGTTATGTTTTTCCTTCGTAAGGCTAAATAAAATGAAGGAGAATGTACATGTTCCTATTTGAAACCACAGAAACTAATGCCTATACAAAAAAAAGTAAGTTTGCCAAACTTACAGAATATACTCGAACTAAAACTTTAACGCATTGGAAGTGTGATAATTGTACTATAGAATTTTCCAAAGCACGAAATGGAAAGTATGATACCAATGTGAAAGCATATTGTAAAACCTGTATTAGCAAAGTGGGATTAAATAAACTCGCTAGTGTTGCAGGATACGATTCAAAAGTTGTGAATAAATTTATACCTAACTTAGGGAAGGTGGTTAATGGTAAAGATGGATATCCAGAAGTTTATATAGGCAAAGATTATCCCTATAGAAAAGGTGGATATAGGTGTATACGGGAACACTTGTTTGTAATGGAATGTTATCTAGAACGAGGACTCGCCCGCGGAGAAATAGTACATCACATCGATGGCGATAAAAAAAATAATAAAATAGAAAATTTGTTTCTGACCAGCGTAGCAGAACACAATAAACTACATGCCGAATCTGAGAGTATTGTCTTTGCCCTAGTGAAACAGGGGTTGGTGATGTTTAATAAAGCAACTGCACGATATGAATTGATCAGCTAAGGTAAAAGTTTTAGAGTATAATAACAACTAAATAATAGCATATAACGTGAGGGCGTTATACGTTAGCAATGGGGGCGATTAATGATTGAAATGATCGATAGGATATTTGGAGATACTCTCTGGATATACACAGCAATACTAGGATCACTTCTTGGAGCGGCATTCTTAGCTTATTTTAAAGACACTAGAGCAGGCTTATGGTGCTATGCTAAGTTTGATCAACTATTAGATTTCTTAAGAGATCGATACAGTTTGACTTGGTTTGACCAACCTGAAGATGCGTGGCGTCAAAAATATCCTCATGTTACTAAAAAGATCGACGAGCTCGAAGCACGTCTTAACAAACTCGAGGAAAAGAAATAATGGCTGAGAAGAAAATAATTACAATGGACAGTGAAGTTGCAACCACTATGGATGCAAACGGTGATGGACATATTACCAAAGCTGAAGCAGCAATGGATCTAGAGTTTAAACGCAAGCGTTTAGAAGATCAAGATGCTATGCGTGATGCACAGCGTAACATGGCATGGTTTGCATTATTTGGTATGCTACTATACCCGTTTGCAGTTGTAGCAGCAGTATTTGCAGGCTTAGATCAGGCTGCAACAGTACTAGGCGGAATGGCACCTACTTACTTTGTATCTGTTGCGGCAATTGTAGCAGCGTTCTATGCTAAAGAAGCAATGACAAACAAGTAATCATTACTAACTAAATGTAATAGTCCGTACGATAAGTAATTGCATGGACTATTACAAACTTTTAGGTGTTGCTCGCAACGCTACTCCAGAAGAAATAAAAAAAGCATATCGCAAACTTGCGATGCAGCACCATCCTGATCGCAATGGCGGTGATGATACTAAGTTCAAACAAATTCAAGAAGCGTATGCTACACTAAGTGATCTGCAAAAACGTTCAGAATACGACAATCCTCAACCTAAATTTAATAATAGTCGAGGATTTAATGCTGGGGGTAATACAGGTTCGTTTGAAGATTTGTTCCGTCAATATAGCACAAATCCTGGGTTTGGTGGCCAACAGAGTAGACAACCCCGCAATAGAGATGTTACAATAGAATATAGACTGACATTTGAAGAATTGTTTACTGGAAAAGCTGTTAACATACAATATAGACTTCCTAGCGGAAAAACAGAAATACTAGATGCTGCTGTTCCGCCAGGCGTGAAACAAAATGATAGTGTTCGATTTGGTGGTATGGGAGATGATAGTTTCCCGCAAGTGCCAAGAGGAAACTTAGTTCTTAATATTAAAGTTCAACCTCATCCAAAGTGGACTAGAGATAATGATAATATTATTACAACAGAAAACATTTCTGTATTTGATTTAATGTTAGGAACTAACATAGAAATATCAACCCCTGCAAATAAGCATTTTAGTTTAACTATACCAAAAGGAACTAAGCCCGGAACAGTCTTTAGTATATCAGGACAAGGTGTGCCTAATGTAAATACAAGAAGGCCAGGTAATGCACATATCAAAGTTGAAGCAGACATTCCAAAAATAAAAGACGAAGAAATATTACAAAGACTAAAGGATATAAAAGATGAAATTAATAAGCTCTCCTAATGATTTTTTAAACAAGGCTGTAAAACCTTTTGAATTTGAAACAATGGATGCTAAACAAATTGCCGGAGAGATGTGTCAAATAATGATGGCAAAGAATGGCCTCGGGCTTGCTGCTAATCAAGTTGGATTAGATGCACAGATTTTTGTTATGAGACCCGTTGAACATGCAGAAGTTACTAAACCTTTTGCAGTAATTAATCCTGTTATATTAGAAATTAGCGAAGACACAGTTACAGGGAAAGAAGGATGTTTAAGTCACATAGGATTAATATTAAATGTTAATAGACCTAAACGTTTGGTGGCGCAGTTTCTTGACATTGATGCAAAAGAGTGTATACTACAGTTTAGTGGGATAGATGCACGTTGCTTCTTACACGAATATGATCATCTTCAAGGAATTGAATTTACTGATAGAACAAGTAAATTAAAATTATCAATGGCTAAGAAGAAACAAAAGAAATTAATAAAGGAACATGCAAATGGTTGAACCAAGTAAAGATCTACAACTAGTATTTGATAAGGCTGTCAAAGATGCTCAGAAATTAAAACATGAATATGTTACACTAGAGCATTTGTTGTTCTCAATGTTGTGCAGTGAAAACTTTTACAATCTAGTTAAAGGGTTCGGTGCTGATCCTGATTATCTAAAATCTAATCTAGAACATTATCTAAAAAATAGTTGCGACGACATTAAAACAGAAGTTGAAAAATTTAAACCTAAGAAGACACAAACTGTCGAACGCTGTTTGAATCGTGCGTTTACACAGACGCTGTTTAATGGTCGTAGTCATATTGAACTAAGCGATGTGATGTTAAGCATTATCAGTGAGAAGAAATCCCACGCAGCATTCTACTGTGATCAAGCAGGTATTGTCAAGGATAAGTTTGCTAGCTATCTAAGTAGCGAAGTGGAAGTCGAAGAAGAAGAAGAAATGAGCGGTGCAGCAGCTAAAGCTCTGCGATCATTTACAACTAATCTCAACGACGAAGTTAAAAAGAAAACTATTGATCCAGTTATTGGACGTAAAGAAGAATTGGATGCAATTGCTCTTGCATTAGGTCGTCGTAATAAAAACAACGTATTGCTAGTTGGTGATCCGGGTGTAGGTAAAACTGCTATTGCAGAAGGCCTAGCATTTAACATTGAACAGAAAACTGTTCCTGCATTCCTACAAGACTACAATGTTTATAATCTAGACATTGGTAGTATGCTTGCTGGTAGTAAATATCGTGGTGACTTTGAAGAACGTTTTAAACTAGTCCTTCAAGCCTTAAAGAAAAAAGGCAAAACTATTATGTTTATTGACGAAGCACACATGATTAGCGGAGCAGGCGCGGGCGGAGGTAATAGTGCTAATGACCTTGCTAACATGTTAAAACCTGCATTGAGCAAAGGTAACATTAAAGTTGTTGCATCTACCACTTGGGAAGAATATCGCAAGTACTTTGAAAAGGATCGTGCATTGATGCGTCGATTCCAACGTGTTACAGTTGATGAGCCTACAGCAAGTGTGACTAAAGATATCTTGCTTGGTCTTAAAAAGTATTACGAAGACTATCATAAAACTACTATTACTGAAGCAGCAATTGACGAAGCAATTAAACTTTCAGTAAAATATCAAGCAGATAAGAAGCTGCCTGATAAAGCAATTGATTTAATAGACCAAGCATGTTCACGTTTTAATCTGAAAGAAGTAATCGGTGATAAAATTGTGGATGCATTTGAGATCCAATACGAACTTGCTAAAGCAGTTAACTTGCCTGAAGAACAAGTAAGCGAAAGAGAAACTGAAAATCTTGCTAATCTTGAACGTAACATCAAACGTCAAGTATACGGGCAAGATAAGGCAGTTGAAAGTATTGTTGATAAGATTCTTGTTGCACAAGCAGGGTTAAAATCAGCAGACAAGCCTATTGGTAGTTTTGTGTTTATGGGTCCAACTGGTACAGGTAAAACTGAAACTGCAAAAGCACTTGCTACTAACCTAGGTGTTAAACTTGTACGCTTTGATATGAGTGAATATCAAGAGAAACACAGTGTAAGTAAGCTGATTGGGTCGCCTCCAGGATATGTTGGTCACGAAGATAGTGCAGGACAACTTATTGTTAAGTTGCAAGAAAATCCTAACTGTGTATTACTACTAGACGAGATTGAAAAAGCACACCCTGATGTTAGTCAAATTTTGTTGCAAATTATGGACAATGGTAAGATCACAGGATCTAATGGTAAAGAAGCAGATGCACGTAACTGTGTACTAATCCTTACTACTAACTTAGGTGCTGCTGATTCAGAGAAGAATAGCATCGGCTTCGGCGGAGACTTCCAAGATAATTCTTACGAAGATAAAGCTCTTAAGAAATTCTTTAGTCCAGAGTTCCGCAATCGTTTAGACGGTGTGATTACATTTGCTAAACTTGGTAAAGAGATCATGCTTAAAATTGTTGGTAAGTTCCTTGTTGAACTTAAAGACCAAGTTAAAGACAAACGTGTTAAAATCTCTATTACTGACGAAACACTTGACTACTTAGTAGACAAAGGATTTGATCCTAAGATGGGTGCTCGTCCGTTGCAACGTGTTATTGATAAAGAAATTAAAATGCCACTTGCAAGAGAACTACTGTTTGGAAAACTTAAAGACGGAGGCAATTTGACTATTGATGTAGTTGACAATGCTATTGTACTCAAGGTGGAAGTTAATGAAACTGTTGATCAAGTGTGAAACTACTAAACTGTTTTATGACGAGTATCTATATAAACTAGTTGTAGTAAACGGACTTTCGTATTTGTTTAGAGATAAAAATCTTTCAAATGCGAAAGAAGAACTAGATGTATTACAACAAAAATACGATTCATACGAGCCCCTAACAAGGGGCTCGTATGGATATAAGTATCCAGTTGACCTTGATACATTCTTTGAAGCTAAAAATATTTACATAGAGTTTTGTAAACAACGTGATTTTAAACTTCGTATATCTAATCCATATATGCAAATATACTCACATGATTACGATTGGTTAGCGATGCTAGCTTTAAAGATTAAATCTTCTAAAGAACTATGGGAACCCAAAGCTGGTAACGTATCTATACTGGATAAAAATATTATTTTAGTTAATCGCCCTGCCGACTATCTATATAAAGTTACATTGGGGTATTCTTGTGATAAAAATTTAGCCAACTGGATTAGAAATAATTCTGACAAAGTTAAAGCAGGTAATACGTGTTTAGAAACTATCGAACGCGGAGGTTACGTTCGAGGTATGTATTTTTATGCTAGAGATGATAAGATAATACAACTATTAAATTTATTTGTTGGTAAACTGTCGCGAATAGACAAATTAGTATACAATACAAATATTGATAAATAGTTATATGGCAAACAGTGAAACAATCTTATCAGCAAATACGCACCCAGGGGACAGCACACCAACAGTTGTAACCGGAACAAAATATAGAGGAGACGGTTACTACGGACGTAGTGATGGTTTCCACACGATACAATACGACATAGACGGGTTTATTGGTACAGTTGCAATACAAGCAACTTTAGCAGTTGATCCTGCTGATGCTGATTGGTTTACTGTATATACACAAGCATATCCAGTAGTCAGTGAAACCGGAACAACTACTTCAGTAATTACTAACTTTACTGGTAACTATGTTTGGATTAGAGCAGTAATTACATATACAGATGGTACTGTTAATAGCATTAGATTAAATCATTAAGGCAGTATTATGAAACATTTTGTATATATAGTAATGGAAAAAAATAATAGTTTAAACGAAAGTTTAGATGAAAGTATTTTCCCAGGTAGCGAATTATACGAAACTGCACAGGGTGCAAGTGTATATCAAATTCCATTGCCAAGACAATTAACAAACGAAGAAGCAGACGAGTATGCACACAACCTAGCAAACTATATGTTTGAATGTGGATGTGACGACTTTGATATTGAATTTCCCGTTGATGAAGAAGTTGTAGAAGAAATTACTCTAGATGGCAATGACTTCTATGAAGAATTTGGTGACATGTGGTTTAACGAAGATGACGAGCTAGACGAAGCAGAATATCAAGGCCGTAAAGTTTCGCTAGGTAAGCCTATGCAAGGCGATGTTAAGAAGTTTAAAGTATACGTAAAGAATCCTAAGGGCAACATAGTTAAAGTTAACTTTGGTGATCCTAATATGCGTATTAAGAAATCAAACCCAGCACGTAGAAGAAGTTTCCGTGCTAGACACAATTGTGATAATCCAGGACCACGTACTGGCGCACGTTACTGGAGTTGCCGGAAATGGTAATGCATTATACCATATATAAAATAACTAACCAAATTAATGGAAAATATTACATTGGACGTAACGCTACTAAAAATGTAAATGATTCTTATATGGGTAGTGGTATAGGTATTAAAAATGCCATCAATAAGTATGGCGTTGAAAACTTTACTAAAGAGATTATTGCAACAGCAGATGTTGTAGGAGAATAACATGAAAATATTTGAAGTGACTGAGATAGATCAAAAAGACGATAAAGACCTAGGTTATGATCTAGTCGATGACACTAGTGTTTGGATGCGTAATGATCCACAGTTTTATCGCAAAGAACTTTTTCCTGTAATGAGTCGTATTGCTGATCTACACCGTGCAGGCAAAGACATTGATCGTAAAAAGCATTTAGGCCCAGTAGTTGAAAAAGGTATTAATCGCTACTGTGCAGAATATGATCTAGGACATTCACCAGAGGATGTGTTTAGTCAAGCAGACAGAGATGCACTACTTGACAAACTATTTGGTGAAGGTATGGACGAAATTAAACAAGGTGACTACAAATGAGATTAAGAGAAATATTTGAAGCACCCGAAACAACTGCGGTAATGGCATTTGGTCGTATGAACCCACCTACTATCGGGCATGCTAAACTAGTAGATGCGGTTGTATCACAAGGTGGTGATCCTTATATTTTTTTAAGCCAAAGTCAAAAGCCTAAAACAGATCCACTAGCATTTGAGGATAAACTACGCTATGCAAAGTTTTTCTTTCCAGAGGTTACAATTGGTAATCCTGAAGTTAAAACTATTATACAAGCACTACAAAAAATTGACGCACTAGGTTATGATAATTTAATCTATGTTGCAGGTAGCGATCGTGTTGCAAGTTTTGAAAAACTATTAAACGATTACAACGGTAAAGAATATAATTTTAAATCAATTAAAGTAGTAAGTGCAGGCGAACGTGATCCAGATGCAGATGGTGCCGAGGGCATGAGTGCAAGTAAGATGCGAGCTGCGGCTGCTGAAGGTGATTTAGAATCATTTAAACAAGGTGTGCCACAACAAGAAGTTGCAGATGAAATGTATGCTGCTGTTAGACAAGGTATGGGTATTAGAGATGCAGTACCAGCGGAAGGTGTGGTCAAGAAGTAATGGATTTAGATATCCTTAAAAAACTTGCCGGCATCAACGAGTTCAAAGGGCTAACTCCATACGGTGGCAGTAACATAAGTATTACTGGAACCGAAAAAGCTGAGATACAACGCAAAGAAAATATACGCCCAGGTGATAAAGAATGGTTTCAACTTTGGTTCTCCAAACCCTACCTAACAGGTGAGCAATTTAGAGGACGCAAGAAATGAGATTACGTGAAATATTTGAAGATGGCAGAATTGTAAAAGGTGTTAACACTACTGTAGATGTAGGCTCTGGTGAAATCAAAACTCAAGCAGCTAAGTTTGGCAACACCGTAGACAAAGACGGACGTCCGCCTACACTAAGCAAAAAGGTAAAAGGCAAGTCAACTAATGTGCTATTTAATCTAGGACTTAGTGAAAGTCGTGTAAGACAACTAGAAGCGTCTTATGAAGGTAACATAGGTATAATGGAGTTGATGAAATTTTTCTCAACTGCGCCTAGTGATTTAGTTACACAAGTTAAACAACTGATTAAGCAAAAGAAAGACAAAGAAGTTTGGAAAATTGTACAACAATATACAGGTACTAAACTTAAAGGCAAAGAATTTGATGTAGAGGAAGGATGGAAAGATTGGGTAGCAGGAGCTACACTAGGAGCTGCCACCTTAGGCGCCAATGCTGGCAACATTGTCCAACAACCTGTTGAGAAAGGTGATACTGTTTATTCTATTGCTAGACAAAATGATACTACTCCAGCAGTACTATACAAGCTAAATGGGTTTGATCAAAATACCAAACTGCAATTAGGTCAAATGGTAAAAGTTCCGGATACTGCTGAAGAAGAAACCCCACAGGCCAAAAAGCCTCAAGTTAAAAAAGATGAACCTATTACGATCAATGCACACGAAAAGTTTTTAATTAAAACTGCTACCGCTGCTGGAATTAAAGGTACAGAACTTGCTGCATTCTTATCGCAAGTTGCTCATGAAAGTCACGACTTTAAGAGCATGGTAGAATATGGTGGCAGTTTAGACTTCCGCAAGTATGATCCTAAGTATGCTCCTAGGAAAGCCAAAATATTAGGTAATACTAAAGCAGGTGATGGCGCAAAGTACAAAGGTCGCGGATACATTCAAATCACCGGCAGATATAACTACGGTATTGCCGGAAAAGCAATTGGCATAGATCTAGTGAATAATCCTAAGCTAGCAGAAAAACCGTCTGTTGCTGCAAAAATTGCTATTTGGTACTGGAAACTTAGAGTACAACCGAATGTTGATGACTTTAGTAATGTTAGAGATGTTACTAAGCCTATTAATCCGGGCTTGCGCGGTCTAGAAGATCGTGAAAGTAACTTTGACGATTATAAAACAATTGTAGCAAGTTTATGAAAATACATAAAATTTTAGCCGAATCGCCGACTGCGTTATCGCAATGGAAAAATGATGAACCAGTTGACTATGTAAAACATCTTACAAAGTTCTTTGGAGCACCAGACGAGTTAACTTTTAAAAGAGCTGTTTGGTATAACAAGGATGGATTTAAGAAGATTGAAGTACTAGATGAATTTATATTACATACATCTCCAATACCGCATTACGATTATGTTTATTCATATGTTGACATGAGAGTTCCCCATGAGCTAGCAGATGACCTAGCAAGAAGTAGTGAAAGCATTTTGATAGATCACCTTAAAGGTGAAGTAGGCGGACGCTGTGCCACATTAACTGCCAATGCAGTAACAATACAATATGTAATTGATGTGGTAGAAGGCAACGTTAAGCCATCAAAAGCAGAATACGAAAAACGTATTAAATCAATGCATAAAATATTTGATGCTGGAGAACAGTTTGAATTAGAATGGTGGCCTGACATAACTGATGATGCATCTCCCGACAACGAATATTATGCAGAAGCGTCACACAATGAAAACTTTGCAGATGGCAAGAAGCCAGGTCGCAAGGGGTTGGCCAAGCGCAGTGGTGTAAATACTAAAGCAAGTGTTAGCAGTTTAAGAAAGACTGCTAAGAATTCAGGTGGCGAAAAGCAAAAGATGGCACATTGGCTTGCTAATATGAAAGCTGGCAGGGCTAAAAAGAAATGAAAATATCAGATATTGTAAATGAAACAGCAACAGCAGGCGCTACAAGTGCAGGTGCTATAGCAACAGTTGCTAACCCTCCTGCCGCACGTCAGAAGATTAAAACTGGTAAAAATGGTACTCCAGAAGCTCCGCAAAAGAAAAATAAAGACGGCACTGCTAAGAATGCCCTAGAGTTGGGTAATAATTTAATGGGTGGCTCAGCCATCAAACGATAAATATACATAATAAGTATTCTGGAGATTACAATGACAAAACAAGTTAAAGAAGCTGACAAGACTATGAGCCGTGCTGCCAAGGGTCATGAGAAGTATGGCAAAGAAGGCATGCAAGCACTAGCTAAAACTGAAGGTTCATTTGGTAGTGGATTCAACGGTCCGTTCACCGCAGTGGTCAACACTGGAGAGCGTCCTAACTCAAGAACCAAAACTAAAAAATTCCGT